>JBDMZA010000341.1:0-3057 GCA_039770155.1 Clostridiales bacterium | reverse complement strand
ATTAGTTTACTTTAATGATTCTATTTTTATAGAGAATGTTTTAAAGGATATTTTCACTATATCTGATAAAGCTAAAATTAAAACTTATTTTAGCTTTTTACCTAATGTTATAAATATAAAAAATAAGTTTGTCAATATTGAATATAAACTTATTCTAGAGCAAAATGAAGAAAAAAAGATTATGTTGATGTTAACTGATATAACAGAAAAGAAAAAACTTGAAAAGAAAATAGAAAGTGAACAGAATATACTTAAGATGGTTGTTAAAGCAGTTGTTAATAATAGTGATTTCAATGAAATAATAAATGATTATAAATATTTTTGCACTATTAAATTAGATAATATTTTAAATTCTAAAAAAAATGTCTCTGAAAAAACATCTGAAATTTTTCTTAATATACACACATTTAAAGGTAATTTTAGTCAATTAGATATGGACAATACCGTCAATAAGTTACATAATTTAGAAAGTAAATTAATTGAACTTGAAAAAAATACTGATGTATTAAATGATGAAAAATTAAGAAAGCTCTTATTTTATCAGAATTTAAACAACTGGGTTAATAAAGATATAAATATTTTAAAAAATGTATTAGGTGAAAATTACTTCAAATCAACCAATAGAATTATAATTACAGAAGAAAATCTCAATGAAATTGAAGATAGAATATTAACTATGATGTCTCCAAAAGAATATGAAACTTTTTTGCCAGAAATTAAATTATTAAGAAAAAAATCTTTTAAAAATATATTAGTAAAATATAGCAATTATGTTTTACAATTGGCAAATAGACAAGAAAAACTAATACATAACTTTGAAATTGAGGGAAGTGATTTTTTAATAGAAACCAATAAATACCATAATTTTGTTAATTCTTTAGTAAATGTTTTTAGAAATGCTGTTGTTCATGGAATTGAACTACCTGATGAAAGACTTGAAAATGGAAAAAGTGAGTATGGCACAATAAAATGTACTGTAAAAAATAATAAGAATGAAATTATAATAGAAATATCTGATGATGGAAAAGGTCTAGATATAGAAAAAATTAAAGAACAGATCCTAAAAAGAGAATATCTAAATAAAAATCAATTAACAAACCTATCTGATAAAAATATTATTGAATACATTTTTACAGATAAATTTACAACACAAAAAAAAGTAAATGATTTATCAGGAAGGGGCGCAGGTCTAACAGCAGTCAAATCAGAAATAGATATTCTTGGTGGAGAAATATCAATAGAAACTAACTTAAATAAAGGTACAAAATTCACATTTATAATACCTCATAATAGAAAAGATTTTTCTAAAGAACTTTTTATAAAAAACACTATACTATCATTAATCTGCGAAATAGAGAACTATTTTATAAATACTTTCAATTCAAAAATGTTATCAATTAATTATGATAACTTATTTTCATCTAATGAAATTTTTTCTAGAGAAAATAATGTTTATATAAATTTTAAAAGTATTGTTAATGGAAGAATAATTATGAGTGTCAATGATAGTACTGCAAAAAAAATTATTAGAGCTAATTTGATAGAAAAATTAGACCCAAGTGAAGAAAAGGAACTTTTGTTTGATGCATTAGCCGAATGTGCTAATGTAATAATTGGAAAAGCTTTAGAAATGTCCGTTGGTATTAATAATAGAGTAAAAATCAGTTCTCCTTCTATTATAGCCGCTAAAACTGCGGTTGAAATTAAACATGTTAAAGCAGATACTAAAAGTATAAATATAGTTTTTAAGGAAGGAACAATTTCATTAACATGCATAATTGCAACCTTATTTGATATATAATAACTAAATATATTTTACTCAGGCATAATCAAAAATTTCATAAGACAATTTTTTTCTGAAAATATCAATGGTATATAATACTATAATTAATATAAATTACTATTTAAATTTTACTTTTTTGTATTTTCTATTTGGTCAATTAAGTTTTTATATTTTTTTGTATAATCCTCGTATAGAGGCATAATTTTTAACTTTAATTTATTCTTTTCTTCATCACTCACATTAATTATTTCTATATTTAAATTTCTAATAATCTTTTCTGTTTCTTTTTCTGTTCTCTCCCATGACTCTCTTTGTACTTTTATAGAATCCTTAGCAGAAGAAATTATAATTTCCTGATATTTTTTAGGAAGGTTATTGAATGTTTTATTATTAACAATAATAATTTCTGGAGTAACTGTATGACAATCTAAAATATAGTATTTTGCAATAAGATAATGATTTGAGTATAAAAAGCTTGTCCAATTATTTTCTGCTGCATCTATAAAATCTTGTTGAAGGGCATCATATACCTCTCCAAATGGCATTTGAACTGGGGATGCACCAATCAATCTTATAAATTCTTCTGATGTATCACTTTCTGTTACTCTTATTTTAAGTTTACTTAAATCCTCAATACTTGATATTGATTTTTTAGAATAAAAACTTCTTGAACCTGAATCATAAAAAGCCAATCCCTTTAATCCAACATCATTTATTGAATCTAAAAGTTCTTCTCCAACTGAACCATTTAGTACATCCCATAAATGTTCAGAATCTCTAAATAAATATGGTAATGTTAAAATACTCATTTTAAAATTTATTTTTCCAACTATTGATGTATTAACCCTTGCAAAATCAATTCCACCTAAACGTACCTGATCAAGAACTGATTGTTCATCTCCTAATTGAGCATTTGTATAAACAATTATTTTTACCTTCCCATTACTTCTTTTTTTAACTAGTCTTGCAAATTCTTTATCGCCAATAACAGTAGGATGATTATCACCCCAAATATCAGCAAATCTTAATACATATTGATCATCATCTGGTTTATCTAATGGCTTATTTTTATCAGATTCCATAATACTACAGTTGGTAGAAAACAAAATTATTAAAATTATAGCTAAAAATATTTTCTTTTTCATCAAAATATAAATACTCCACATCCATTAAAATATTAACTTTTTTAAAATTTTAATTTTAAATTAGGGACATCTAAAAAATAAATCTACATTTTAAAATTTGATATTATTTTTTAGGGTTTTCTTAAATAT
>JBDMZA010000340.1:0-7034 GCA_039770155.1 Clostridiales bacterium | reverse complement strand
TATCTTAATTTCTAATTAATTTTTGTGTGAATACTGTGAGGTTTTACCCTATTTTTGTGTGAATGTTGTGAGGTTTTCACCCTTTTTCGTGTGAATGCTGTGAGGTTTTTACTTTGTAGGCTTAGAGAGAGTTTACATTTAACTCTTTAATATATACTTAAAGTATATATTAAAGCATGGGGATTATTTAGGTAATCCCCCATGCTAATATAAAAAATAAAAAGAATGGAAAATTGGAATAATTATGCATCCAAAAGATGTACTTATTCCTTTTTTGTTGCCAAAAATTTTTAGAACAAATTTGGAGGAATTTATAAATGATAGATACCGAAAAAGCCTTATTAGGCTGTATGATTTTAGACAATAAAAAAATACCCGAAGTCATCAGCAACATTGATATAACAGATTTTAAAGATGTTAAGTGCAGAAAAACTTATAAAAGAATAATCTACATGTTTAACAAAAATGAGAAAATCGATCTTATAACACTTAGTGAAGCATTAAAACCAACTAAGATACCTATTGAATCAATTGTAGAAATGATTGAAATAGTCCCTACAATTGAAGCGTGTAATAACTATATAAAAAGAGTTAAAGATAATTCATCAAAAAGATCACTCCTTAACACTTTAAATAATTTTCAATACAAATTAAAGAACAACGATTTTAATGATATTGAATCCTTTAAATCTGAATGTATTGAAAGTTTAAATATAAACACAGGAATCAACAGTGTTTTAGATACAACTACCTTTAAATACTTAGAAAATTTTCTCCAAGAAATTAAAGAAAATAAGAATAAACCAATTATAAGCACTGGCTTCCCAAGTTTAAACAGAAAATTAGGAGGTGGAATTTTTCCAGGGCTTTATGTACTTGGTGCAATAAGTAGTCTTGGGAAAAGTACTTTTGTACTACAGATAGCTGATCAAATAGCAGCAAATGGTCATAGTGTTTTGTACATATCAACAGAGATGCCTAAAAATGAATTAGTCTCACGATCCATAAGCAGGCACATGTTTCAACTAGATAGAGAGAAATGCAAAAATGTTGGAACCTTAACCATATTAAGAGGTAGGTTTTATGAATATTTAAGTGAAATTGATACAGCTCTAAAAAATTATTCTGCTTCTGCTAAAAATTTAATTATTCAAAAATGTGATTTTAATGCAAACATTAAAGATATTAAATCAATAGTAAAAGCTTTTATAAACAAAGCAAACAAAAATCCAGTTGTAATAGTTGATTATTTGCAGACTATTAAAGCCGATGGCTTCAATGATAAACAGATATGTGACAATGTTGTTGCTGGATTAAAAGGAATTTCTAATGACTTTTCTATTCCTGTGATTGCAGTAAGCAGTTTCAATAGAAATAACTATTCATCAAGAGTTGACTTCGAATCATTTAAAGAATCTGGCATTATAGAATACACAGCAGATGTTGTTATTGCTCTTCAATTAAATATTATAAATCAGTTAGAACTTTCCGACAAAAATAAACATTCGACTCGTGAAGCTATTTTAGCAGCAAAAAAAGAGAACCCCAGAAAAATATCTGTTGTTATTTTAAAGCAGAGAAATAGTTTGGCAGGGGCAACACAAGACTTTTTGTACTATCCTGTAAATAATACTTTTTTGGAGGTATAGCGATGAATTTTATAAATATTCTCTCAGATATAACTAATGAAGATGAAAGAATAAGTAATCTATTAGATAAAGCATATGAAAATTATCTTAATTCAAATAAGTCTATTGATCCTGAAAATATAAAAGTGAAAGCATATAAGACAGTTGATGAATTAAATGATTTGGAATATATGAAATCACTTGGTTACAAAGCAAAAGAACTAGTATTTTATAAAAAATCGCATTTTGCAATATTTACTTTTGTAAAAGAATAATTTAAAAAAGAAGATACTATTATTTTTATCCTATTCCTTAGTAAAATATTTACTCCTTTAATTTAGGGGTTTTTTCATGGGAATTTAGGATTATCTAAAAAATAAGGAGATATTAATATTATGAATAAAAAAAATTGTTTTTCAGAAATCGATTATAAAAACTTAAAAGATAAATCTATTTTAATCCTTCCCTTTGAACACACTAAAATAAATGATTGGATTGAATATGATTCTAGAAGTTCAAGGGAAAAAGCAATTTTAATGTTTTTAAAGGGAAGAAAAACTAAAAATATTGCTAAAAGACTTAATGTAAATATAAATCAGGTTAGAAGTTGGACCTTAAGTATATACGATAAAGAAAAAACTCCTCCTGCTAACTTCAAATTAAATACCAACTTACGAACACCAAACAATTTTAGTTCTTGGAATAGTAATACTATATATAATTTCTGGAATAGCTTTAATACAAGGCAAAAAGCTTAAATAAATTTTTGCAAATTTAAAATCTAAAAAATTCACTTTAAAAAAATTGAAAGGAATAAATAAAAAATGCAAATCAAAAAGATTGCAAAAAATTCTATGTGTACATCATTTAAAATATTGTGGGCAAGCTTATGTTATATGATTGCTGGATTTCTTGCTATAGTTTCTGCCTACTTTACAATTATTTTCTATTCAGATGGCAGTAAAGGAACTGATATTTATATTATGGCTTTCCTAGCAATCAGTCTTGAAGCTATAAAGTTAATATTTGCTATAGGTTATCCCCACATTAAAAATAGAGACAAGAAGGTTGAAGAAACTATTTTGCTAACTTTAAAAATTTGTTTTATTCTATCTGTTTTATCAAGCATGTATTATCTTTTGCTAGGTAGCAATATTCAAAAATCTCCTGCTAGCAGGACAGTAACAATGATTTATAGTTACCTTCCTTTTATTGATATCATTCCAATTACAATTATGCAATTCTTAGCAACAGTTAGTTTGACCGTCCTAGTAGAGTTTTTCATAATCTTTCTTCCAACAGTTGCTCCAGTTATATTTTATGAAAAAAATTATAGTAGAAAAGTAATTGCTCTAACTAATTTTGAAAAGTTAAAGGAAATCGTAATTATTATACCAGATATGATTATTGATAAACTCTATAAACGAGTTATGAAATATTCTAATATTAATGAAAACAATGAGTCTCCAAAAATTATCGAACTTAATAAAAGTCAAAAACCTAAACTAAAATTATTAAAAAGGCTTGATCTAGTAGAAGTTAATAAAAATTCAAACATTGATAGGGAAAAGCATAAGGAGAATATATTTAGTTCAAACCAAGACAAAAAGCCAGTAGTTAAATACACACCTTCCCAGGAAAAGATTACAGACAAAAACAATGTAAATCCGTTTCTAGACAATATTATAGAAGACAAAACTTATAAAAATCCTTCCCTAGAGAGTGATTCAAAAAATTTAAATCTTGATCAGGAGCTATTTTTAAATGCAATCTATAAACTTCAAAAAAATAATATTTGTCCATCAGTTAAAGATTTAGAAATTGAAACAGGACTTACTAAAAACTCTATCAATAATCTTAAAAGATTTTTTGAAGAATTACAAATCATTAGAACAGATAAGAATAAAACAGTTATTTTATGTAATCTAAATCAGGCAATAATTACACTTGGGAATAGTTAAAAATTAAGTTAATGAGATATAAAAAAGAGATCTAAAAGTATGGATGTCTTATTTTATTGCAAAAATATATAAAGGAGAGAGAGTTTTTATGTTCATATTTTTTATAATATATAAAGTTTTTGATTTATTCTTAAAATTTATTATCTATAGTTCTATAGGAAGCTTAAGAATATTTTTTTCAACAACTAAGCAACAAAAGTTCACATTATTATTACTTCTTGCAATACTTTGGATAGATGTATATCTTATATATCCAACTACTAGAGCTTCTTTTATCCACTTAATAATATTAATCTTACCATTTGCATATATTATAAATCTTGGGAGGGGTGAATCAGCATGATTATTATGTTTACACAAGCAACAGATAAATTAAAAGATGTAAATGCAGAATTACTTTTAGAAGCTTTAAGTCCAATGATTTATACAGCAATGGTCATATTAGCATTTATAGTTATTGGAAAAGGACTTATAAGAGGTGAACCAACTAAAAATATACTTAGCAAGCTTGTCTTATGTGCTGTTATAGCATTTATGGCGTATAAACCTACAGTTTTTAGAAATATAGGTGAAACAGTAGTAAATTTAGTAACTACATTTGCTAATTTATTTTCATAAAAAAACAGGAGGTAGATAATGGAAAAGAAAATTGATATTACTCAAGAAATATTTGATTTTTTTATTGATATTGGAATTAATACTTTATTAGGTATTAGAGATTTAACTCCAGAGCTATTTAAAAATAAATCACAAAGAATATTATTCCTTATATCTTCACTATTTGGTATATATCCCATAATTAAATTTAATATACCTCTTAAAAGTTGGTTTATATTTTTGTTTAATTATTTTCTTATAGCTGGAATTTTTAGAACTTTAGCAAAATTAAAATACAGGAGAACCAATAGAGAACTATATTCAATATATAAAAAGAAAATTTTTGTTATAAATTCAATTGATACAGAAAAATTTATAAATAGAACATCTGAGATTTACAATAACTTTAAAAATAATATCCATAAGATAAACAAAGAGCAATCCAAGACTAAATTAACCAAATTGATAATTATTTTAAAAGTATTTTATAAAAACAATATTTTCAAAAATTCAAGTCAGCCAATAAAAAAGTATATTTTACGTTCATCAGTGCCTATAGAATCAATTTCCAGAAAAAAATCAAATTTAAGCCATCTTTTTGATACAAATATTATCAGCATTACCCAAGGTAATTCTAAAAAAATTATTGTATTAAAAACCTGTAAGCAAAATATAAAAAACACTGATAAAACAACTGACAAAATCCAATTTCTATTAAATGAATTTGGGTTTGACATTTCCAGAGTTTTAGAAGAAATAAAGGATTCAATGTCTATCTACACAATAAAAACAACCTCAGAATTTGAAAAGATAAATAAAAAATGTGATCACTTAGCTTTTAGACTTGGAATCGATAAGAAAAAAACTTATATGAAAGAAAGCAAAGGAATAATACAATTTATTATAAGTGGAGAATCCAAGATATATCCTTTCATTGATCATATTGATAATAAAAAAATAAAAAATATAACTAAAAATATGCAAGTTCCAGCACTTTTAGGAGTTAATTTAGAAAATGGAAAACTCTTTATTAAAGACCTTGCTAAAATGCCACATTGTCTTGTCATGGGTGGTACAGGTGGAGGCAAAAGTTGTTTTTTAAATGTTTTAATACAATCAATTATGTATTTTAACAGAAATACATCTTTTCTAATGCTTGATTTTAAGTACGTAGAACTTAATATTTATGAAGATTTTAAAAATGTTCACTTTATAAACAACTATAAAGATGCTTCAAGAGCTATTGAACTATTAAATATTGAAATGAACAGACGATTACAATTATTTGCTAAATTAAAAGTAAAAAATCTTAAAAGTTATAATTTAAAATTCGAACCACTTCCATATCTAGTAGTAGTAATAGATGAAGCCGCCGATATCATATTAGAAGCAGATAATAAGAAGAATGCAGATATAGTCAATACAAAACTAAATCAGATAATCAATAAAGCTCGAGCCAGTGGAGTTGTAATAATTTATGCAATGCAACGTGCAAACAGTGATCAGATAAACACAGGAATAAGATCACAACTTATGACCAAAATAGGCTTTTGTACAAGCAGTGAAAAGGAAAAACAATTTATAGAAATTGACAATTTAACAGGCTTAGAACAAGGTGAATATAGATGGAAGAAAGGAGATGAAGAATATTTTGTTAAAGGATTATTTATTGATGATGATAAAATTTCTACAAACAAAATTTATCAATCTTTGGAAAAATTCAATTCAAATATTTACGATGCTTTGGATAAAGATAAAAAAGTTGTTAATATCACTAAAAAAGCATACTAGAGAAAATAATAAAAATAAAGCATCGTATAAACCTCCTATAAAAATCATACCTCAAAATAGCAACCAAGACCTTACTCCAATGCGGAAAAGTACCATTGAATTAATTGAATTTTTTAAAGAATACGATGCAAAAAATAAAAGTATCGAAAACGAGGGTATTTTTCCTTCTGGCATCGTATCCTTGCCAATTCATTCCAAATCATTAACACGTTATGAAACATTTTTTAACTATATATTAGAACATAATAATAATGGTTATGTACCATCAAATAAAAATATTTATGAAAATTTAAAATTTGAAGGTAAAAAATTTACTGAATTTATTTTATTAAAAGAAAAACAAAAAGGTCAGGATTTAGGTGACATTTCATTGGAAGGAAAAAAATATAAAATCATCAGAAAAACTAAATATTAATGATTTATATTAGGCATAATCAAAAAATAATATCATATATTTCAAATCTGAGAATCACAAAATTATTTAATTCACTATTTGAAATGTAGATTTATTTTTTGGCTTTCTTTAAGGAGTTGAAATCATATGGATGACCATAAAAAAATTACTATTGCTGAGGTTCTAGCACTAGTTTTTTTATTTTTGTTAATAACAATAGAACCATTTAAAAACTTGATTATTCAAATCGTGAGACTTTGTTTCTCACTTATATAATTTAAATTCAAAATATAACAACCAACCAATATAAGAGTTTTCTTATATTAATAATTCAAATGGAGGAATAAGTATGTTATGTAAATGTGGAAATGTAAATAAAAAAGAGTCAAAATATTGTTCCGAGTGTGGAATGTCCTTATATAAAAGTATTAAAAAAATACCAAAGATGATTACTATAAAAGAAGCTTATGAAAATGTTTTTAAAAAGAAATTAGGTTTATCAAAAATATATGAACTTGTTAAAACTAAGAGTATTCCTCATGTAAATGCAAACGGAAAAATACTTCTTGATGTTGATAAAACTATTGAATGGTGGAATATGAAACTTGAAAACTCTGTTAAACCCGTTAAATTACATGGTCTTAGAAAAATAATTTAAATCTA
>JBDMZA010000339.1:0-4087 GCA_039770155.1 Clostridiales bacterium | reverse complement strand
TGCTAAATAGTTAATTAATTATTTACTATATTTAAACAGTTAATTATAATAGTAATTATATAATTTTTATATTTAGTTTATAATTGAAAATTTTAATATTTTATTGAATAATTAAGGAAAAATTGGCTCTTATCGCATTTCGGACTGATGAAAGTATTCTTTAAAAAACCTCTCAAAACCCTTAAAATAGAAGATAAATCGCCCACATATCTTGCTTTTTTTGAATTTATTTACAATTCTAAAATTCGCTAAAATGGTCTACTTGACTCGCTTTTAGGGCTATTGTTTTGTAAATAATTATCAGTTCAAAACCCGATAAGAGCCATTAATTAATATTAACTCATCAAATCACTTATAGAAATTAGCTTGATTTTTTCACTACTTTTTGAAAAATCAATTAATGATTTTTCAAAACCGGATTTAGAAAATAAATATACATATATTTGTGATAAATCAGCATTTATTAAAGATAGTTTTTCTATGATTTTCTTATATTCGTTTAGATCCATCTTTGAATTTTTCCATTTACACTCACCCACTAGAACAACTTTATTTAAATTCATTGCAACTATATCTATTTCAGTTACTTTGTTCCACCAACGACCTATTTTAGTAAATTGTACCGGGAATATAATATTTTTTTGTTGTAAGTATTGTATACATACTTCTTCAAATGGAATGCTTACAAATTCATTAATATTTGGAAAAATAACATTATTATATATTACATCAATATTACCTATTTCAAGTTCTGATAAGTATGGAAATACAAACCTAAAATAAAATCTGAAAAAGTTATCTTTTAGCTTGTATAAACCACTTTGTTGATTAATTTTTTTCTTCATTTTATAATCTATTGGGTATTCACGTTCTATTATATTTAACTCTATGAGATTACTTAGGTATACACTGACTTGTCTTGAATCAATTTGCGTTTTTGTATGTATATCGTTTAATTTTGTGTTTCCAAATGCTATCGCTTCAATTATTGTGTAATATCTTGATGTTTCTCTAAGTTCTTGTTTAATAAGAAATTCTATTTCACTATATAAAACACATCCTTTTGAAAGAATATTATCTTTTATATTTTCTTCTATTGAGATATCAGGATCAAATTGTGATAAATAATGTGGTACACCACCTAATATAGAATAAATTGTGATAATTTCTTCACTGCTTAAATCTTTAAAAAATAATGAAGCTGTTAAAAAATCCATCTGATTTAATCTATATATGCCAGTTGCTCTTCCATACAAAGGAGCTTTTTCACTTAAAATTTCTTTTTCAATAAAACTCATCGCAGATCCGCAAAGAATTATCATAAGATTACTGTTTTTATGTATTAAATCCCAAAAATTTTGTAAAATTGATAACACTGTCTTGTTTGAATAAACTATATATGGAAATTCATCCATAATAATTAAATTCTTAGTTTCATTTTTACTTTCTGCCGCAATGTATTTAAATACATTTTCCCATTCACTAAATGAATTGATATAACTTAACTTTTTATTAGACAATAAGATTTTAGAAAATGACTCTAATTGCTCTTTATCTGTACACTCTCTTGCAACATAAAAAATATGATTTTTTATGTCTTCTGAAAAAAATCTTAATAATTCTGTTTTACCAATTCTTCTTCTGCCATACATTATTATTAATTCAGATTTTTTTGATTTATATTTTTTATTTAAAAATTCTAATTCCTTTTCTCTTCCATAAAACATTGTATTTATCCCCTAAGAAAAATATATTTATATAATCATGCTATATTACAAATTATGATTTGTCAATTCTATATTTATCATATTATAATTTGTAATATAAGAAAGATTTCTTTTGTATCAGTTGTTGAATTTTCGACTTCAATAATCATTCTGGTGCAACAATTTAAAATAGGTCAACCTTAACTCAATAAATTATGTCCTGTTCTAATTGTGGTTAAAAAAATACACACAATTAACATATATCACAATTTTAGAAACAAGTATATCTCAACAATTAACCAGTTATATCCTATTTATAGCGAAGGTGAATTTTTGCACAACTATATTAACCTATAAATTATAAAATTATACATTTAATATCAATACATATCATGTCAAATAAAGTGATTCTGTTGGATGTTATTGGTTAAACAATCAATCCAAATTATGTTATATTTATAAATAAGCAGCTTTTTTAAATCATTAACTAATTTTTTTAATTTGATAAAAAACACAAAAAGACCACCTTATAATTATTATAAAATACAAAGAACATTATTTATAAAAATAACTTGTAGTATAAATATCATTTATTGAGCTTGTTTATTTTAAAATCCTAAAATTTCAAAATAAATTAGGTTGCTTTAAATTTGTATATAATTCCAAAGGACTAAGAGCCTGTTTAGAATCTTCTTTGAGTTGTGATAATTTATAACATAATTTGGATATTTAAATAAATTTATAGTATTTTAATTTCAATTTTTATTCCACAAAATAAAAAAATGTACATCAAAAAAACATTTATAATATGTTGTAAAATAGTAATTATAATCTTTTCAATATTAATGATATAAATGCTAAAATTACTAATTGTAAACTAGTATTTATCTGAATTTCACAGTTTGTGCATCTACAATAATAAAGCTTGTTTTTTCTTTGCATTTTCTAATATATATTCTATTTCTTTAAATTGTTCTTTAGTTATATCACTTGCGTATTTTTTTCTAATTTGTATCATACCTTACAGGCTCTTATTCAATCAAATTAAAAAGAATCACCATGCTCTTCTAACCATTCTTCATATTCTTTATCCTCTTCATAAATCATTTTTTTTATTTCATTAAATTCTTTCTTAAATTGATTTTTATTAAGATCATACGAAAACCAATGAGTATAAGAATCTCCCCTTTCTTTCAATTCTTCTTTTGTTGAGACATGTTTTGAACTTTCTAAAACAATCCTAACCTTCACTGGTCTAAACTTATTATCAAATGATAATTCAATATACTTAATCTTATCGTCAAAATCAATTGTATGAGAAATTATCTCTTGTTTTAATAATATATCAATTTCTTTCTTACTTTTAGTTATATATTTATAATTACTATTTTTTATGTTTTTAGCAGTTAAATTCAAATTCTTAATTGCGGCAAAATATGTTTCTTTAGATAATTCTATATAATATTTACTCTCTTTCCCATTTGTAATATCAGCTCCATCTTGTGTCAAACGTACAATCTTTTCACCATTTCTGTAAGCTGAAAATTCTATTTTTTTTTCACTAAATATTTTAATATCGTCTTCCCAACCATAGGCTTTATCACCTTTATCATCAATAAATATATAACGAAACGGATATGCCTGTTTGTGTATTTTTATATAATTTTCCTCATCAATTATTTCTGCTATTGGTTTATCTTCTGGAACTGAGCAACCAAATAAAATTAACAAATTAAACAAAAGTATTAAAGAAAATCCTATACATCTATATATTTTCATTTTTTTGCTTACCTCATAATCTTCTGGTTCTTTTAATCTTTCATCGTACTTATCTTTATTTTCAGATTTCCAATTATCTTTTATTTTTAATTTTAAGTCATTTTCATATAGATTATTTTTGTCAGCAGGATACATGTCAAGATTTTCATGTTCATCTTTTTCTGAAGCATAACTAAAGGATTCAGTTTCCACTATCATCTTCCTCGCACTTCCTTCCTCATAAAATTCCAAATCTGGATTACTATCAATTTTTCCTTGATATATTCTTGCATTTTTACCATCTACAGTTTTTAATACATCCCACTGAGTTACAAAACTCCCATCCTTTGAATTAATAATAAATTCTGAAAATTTATTATTTGTTTTTACTTTACCATTTACTTGCCCTTTATAACTATAGTTTTCCTTCAAATTCGTATCATCTCCATCATAAAAACGATTATGATTTCTTCTTCATCTTTATGTACATTAACATTTCTTTTTCCATCAATATCCTTAGATGAAAATTTATTAAAAATGTATACTCCTATATATTTTTCATTTCTTAAAATACCACCCAAAGAACCTTTACAAAAGCTCTTTCCTGTTTTTGTTTTAAATCC
>JBDMZA010000338.1:0-3486 GCA_039770155.1 Clostridiales bacterium | reverse complement strand
ATATATATATATCTTTTTTTTAAGTATATTAATTATTATCACAAAAAAAAATATATACTAGTATATATTTTTTTAAATAGCAACTTTTCTTTTTAGCAAAATTAAAAAATAAATTTAAAATACTATCATAATTCCTTCATAACAAAATCATATATTATTTCTTGCTTTTCTGAAATATTTTTCCATGTAGGCCATTTTAAAATTTTCTCGTGAGCTTTTTGAGCTATTTTATTCATATAATAATAATTTTTATAGATTTGAGAAATTTTTTCTTGAAGCTCATAAATTCTTTCATTTTTATAAACTAAAGCCTCTTCTTTGCCAAGCACTTCGGTCAAACCACTTACATCAGACATAATTATTGGTTTCCCATACCCTATGGCATCAAAAATTTTAAGTGGTATTGAATTCTCTGTTTCAATAGTTTTTGGTCTAGGTATCAAAATTACATCAATTTCATTATAAAATTCAATTAACTTTTTTTTCGATACTAAGCCAATTATTATTACCCTATCTTGAAAACCATTTTTTATTATAAAATTATAAAGCCTATTAAATGACTTTCCATTTCCTATCATTATAAATCTTATATCAGAATATCTTTTGTACACACTTGGAATAATAGCCATAATATTGTTAATTTCTTTACAATCAGCATAATTGCCAACATATCCAAAAGTAAAATATTGCTTATTGATGCTTTTTCTAAACTCAAATTCTTTCTCTCTACTTAAATATCCATTTGGCATGAAAAAAATCTTTTCAACAGGATAATTATAATTTCTAATCAAATAATGCTTTAAATTAATTGATAAAGTAAATACTCTATTAACCCTTTTAAAAACAAATTTTCTTAATAAAAAATCTCTTAATATTGTTTTTAAAAGTGTTACTTCTCTCCAAGAATAAATTTCAAAAATTATTTTAGTTTTAGGTTTTACTATTAATGATGCGATAATTGCAGTTTTAAAATTATGGGCTTGTATAATATCTATTCTATAATCTTTTATTATTTTTCTAAGAAAAAATAATAATTTAGAATCATAATTAGTTCTTATTAATTTAATCCCATTTTTTTTATAGTACTCATCATCATTAAAATATTTTTTCTTTGAATTCGTCAATACAAAATGTCTATTTTTTTGTGAAATACTTTCAAGTAAATTTGAAATTCTTGTTGCATTACCGAAATTATCTGGTTTATATCTACAACCTATATGTAAAATATTCAGGTATCACCACCCCTTTTATAAAAACACACTGAAAAAGGATTATTCTGCATCAATTTATTCTACAAATTATCTATATATTTAGTAAAATACTTAATATGCACTCTGAAAATCTATCATATTTGCTATTATATATCAAGTTATATTGATTATTTGACAAGAAAACGTTATTAATTAGAAATAAAATTTTTTCTTTAGAATTTTATTATAGTTATAATTTCACTTTTACTTCTAACAACTAATTTTTTACTCCTTTTAATCTGACCATAGTAATTTGATATATCGATATTTTCTATTTCAATTTTTCCACTGGAATATAATTTTATTTTATTATCTACTAATACTTCTCTCATTTTTGTTTTAATATTTTTTTTAACAATAGAATTAATCTTATTGTCTAATATTAAATTTAACTCCACATCATAATCACTATCATCAGTACTATCTTTTATTACAATTTTTCTTTCTTCAAAAAAATACTCTATTGATCGTCTATGTACAATATTAAAAATTTTTTTATATCCAAAATGTTTACCTTTAAATATCACTTTGTTTTTACAAATATTAAATTCGATTAAATTTGAAAAAGTTTCTTCTTTTAGAAAATAAATCTCATTAGTTATTGGGTTTTGCTCAATATTATTTATAAATAATGTATTATGATAATTGGTCTGCCTAAATTTATTTCTATCATTTATATTAGTTGCATATGTATAGCTACCTGGATCTACAATTAAATCTTTTCCATTTATTGAACACTCAAAACTCAATTGATCATTATGTGCATGTCCACCTTTGCCATTTTGACCTAAATTGCCACATCTAATAAACATATACATATTTTTATCTTTTACAATATAATAGCCCATTTGTTTATATTTATATATATTTAGTTTAGTTTCTTCTTCTAATAATTTCTTATATCTCAAACTTTTTTTTAATATAAATAGAGAATCTAAACTGTCATAATCTTTCATCAAATGCTCTGTACTATCAAAATAAGAGCTTGCTAGTTGTATAATATCACTATGATCTCTTCTATCTTTATTGAAATACCCTGAAAAAATATGAAATCTACTTCCATCTAAATCACCTGTTTGAGGTGCTAAACTATTTGCTTTAGTATAATTATATACAAACTGAAAAGCTTTTTTTAATTTCAACTTAATATAATTTGGTATTTCTATAGAGTTTTTTTCCATTAAAATAATTGTACTTAGAGAAATTTCTAATGAAAATCTATGGTATGATATTGAGGCTTCAAAGTTAGTTCCTTCATCATAAAACTGATAATGTATTTCTTTTAAAAACAAGTCTTTAACTTTTTTTAATACTAAATCTAAATTATTATTTTCATTTTTAAAAAAAAGACTTAGCCAAATAAGTCCTGCTAGATTACTTAAATAACTACTATATCCATGTCCATTTGAACCAGCTTCAAGGTTTTCATTTATATGTAATGCTTTATAATATAAATTTGTAAAAAAAATGTCCCAAAAATTATTATCTTTTTTATTTGTTTTGTAAAAAAAATAATAGCCTATTATCCAATTTACAGCTCTTATTGCTATACTAGCAGAATCTTTCCAATTGACTCCAATTTCAGAGGGATTATTTTCTATCCAATTTCTTATTTGATATTTAAATTCCTCATAATATCTATTATCATTTGTTATAAAATAAGCTTGTCCCAAAAGTGGTATATGATAGAATCTTGATAACTCCCAAGGAAAATTAATATCTCCTATATTTTTTTTATGATTAATTTTAATCCTTTTATAATACTTTTTTTTCCAAATATAACTTGATCCATAATCCATATGCCAGTTAATTGGACTTCCAATATTAACTACTAGACCAAAAATATTAAACTCATGATCTAATATTCTATTAGCATCTTCAATAATCCCTTTTTTTTTATTTTCACTTATTTCACTTTTTATGAACTCAATATCACTTGTATTAATAAAAAATTCCATATTTGAATAAAAAAAATTAAAATTATTAATATTTTTATAAAGCATATTCCGCTCCGCTAAAATACTTCTAATTCCATGGTATAAGATATTATTCTTAATTTTTATTAACATATTAATAACCCACTTTATAATTAAATTAATTTCAAAAAATATTTTTAATAGAATCAATATTTAATTTCAATATTTAATTTTTTAAGCAAATAACACTACAATCAATGGTTTTTCTAATTTAAAATGAAAAATTTGATGCAGGTATTTGCTTATGAATTGAAAGACTT
>JBDMZA010000337.1:0-2951 GCA_039770155.1 Clostridiales bacterium | reverse complement strand
TGTAAACATCAACAGCTTCTTCTATTTGAGTATTGACTATCAATGAATTAACATCAAATAATGCTCCCAAACCTTGTACAGCCCACCTACTTATTATGAAATATGAAATTATTTTTACTAAATCTTCTAGAGGAAACAAAACTCCTGAAAAAACTATTTGTGGTATTATTGCTAAAGGCATCATGAATGTTGCTCTTTCAGTAGAAACTGAATATGATGAAATAAGAAGACCTAGTGATGAAGCAGCAACTAAAGTTATAAATAATGTAAACCAATAGTCAAATGAATTACCAATAAAAAGATTCTTGTCGTTCATATCTATTACAATTTTTGAACCAGCAACTAAAATAAATGCTTGCAATATGCAAAAAACACCTAATACAAATATTTTAGACATTATATATGGTAATAAACCTACATTTGATGTATATTCACGTTTTAATATATCTCTTTCTTTACAAATCTCTAAAAATGAATTTAATATACCAATTAATATTCCCATACATACAACTGTAAACAATATTTGTGTTGCTCTCATCGATGTTTTAAAAGAATCATCATTGCCTACAATCCCCAAAATAAATATCATAAGCGGTGCTTGACCTAACATCAAAAATAAGCTCAATCTATCAGAAATAATTAATTTAAAATATCTTCTAACCAGAATTTTAAATTGCCTGAAGTAATCTGAGGTATTCCTTTTATTTTTTAGTGCATGTTCACTATTAACTATATTACCTGATACATTAGTTTTCATTTTACTATATTTTTCAATTTTTTCTAATTTTGAATTAAAATAATTTGCAATTTGTATTAAATCATTTTCTCCTGACCTACCATCTGTAACAGAAAGTTTCATATATATATCAGCAATATCATTAACTTCAAAAAATTCGTTCATTACATGAGGATCGCCAAAATAACATAATGTTCCTCCAACACCTAAAAATACAACTTTATCACATAATACAATATTTGATGTTGCATGAGTTATTAATATTATAGTTGTTCCTTGTTTGGAAAGATTTTTAAGCAATGACATCATGCTTTTATCCATTCCTGGATCTAATCCAGAAGTAGGTTCATCTAAAAATAATAATTTAGGTTCTGCTAAAAGTTCTATTGCTATACTTGCTCTTTTTTTCTGTCCACCACTTAATCTTTTTATCTTAATAGTTTCTTTTCCATCTAGCATAACATCTGTTATTACTTTTTGTACTCTATTTTTTATATCAAGTTCTGTAGAATCTTTTGGCATTCTTAATCTGGCTGAATATGTAAGCATTTGTAATACTGTAAGGTTATCATAGACAATATCCTTCTGAGGTACATATCCCATTATTTCTTTATATGCATCATAATTGGTATAAAAATTATCACCATTTACAACTACTGTTCCATTTGTTGCTGGTCTAAAACCATTTAAACAATCCATTAGAGTACTTTTACCTGCACCACTTCCTCCAACTATCGCAACAAACTCTCCGGCTTTAATAGAGAAATTAACGTTATTTACTAATATCTTTTTATTGCGATCATTTACAACACTTTTCGTTATTCCTACAGCATCGATTCCAATTCCATTGTCAATTACAGTATATATAAGCACATTACTTTTATATGTAAATTTTGTATTTCCAATAAAAATACTGTCATTATTTTTAAGACTAATTCTACCTGCAATTTTTTTACCATTTACAAAAGTACCATTTGTACTTCCTAAATCTTCCACTTCCCATAAATCACCTATTAAATTAAATCTACAATGATTTCTTGATATTCTTGTATGCATTATTGTTATAGCACATTTAGTATCTCTTCCTACTGTCACACTTGACTTATTATCAAGACTATATGTTTTTTCTGAAGTAATTTTACTGTTATCAATAGCTAAATACTCTATCAACACTCCTGAATCAGTTGATTTATCATTATTGTCAATACTGATATTATCTCCATTTTCTAAATACCATTGTTTAGCAATTTTAACTCTATTTACAAAAGTTCCATTTTTGCCACCTAAATCTGTAATCATACACCCTTTAGAACTTATTTGAATCTCAATATGCCTTCTTGAAACTATAGGTGACATTATTATTATATCTGAAGTTTCATTTCTACCTACTAGAATTGTTCTTTGCTCTTCTGAAAATTCATAAACTTTAACCTCATTATTAAAATGAATTTTAAATTTGTGAATGCAATTATTAGTATTAAAGCTTTTACTGTTTAGATTAATATCAGGATCCACTACAGTTCTGTCATAATTCACTTAAAAATCACACCTTTTTTGTATATATTAAAAATAGATATTTTTTTAAACAATTTTTACAATAATATTTTATCATTTAATAAAATATTAGACTATAGTTATTTTTATTAAATGATTTTTTTTAATATTTCCACATTTATTTTTAAATAAATACATAAACTGTAATTATATCACTAATTCAAACTCAATCTTTTCCAGAACTTTATATCAATAAACTTCCATTTTCTATCTATCATTTTAAAATTCATTCTTTGGATTCCAATATAAAAATATTAAAAATAGAAGCAAATAGTTTCAATCAAAATTTATTCTCAAATCATTCGAATAAGATGAACACAAAAAATACTACCGAATTCACAATCGAAAATTAGAATTTATTTTTTGGATATCTCCAAGATATAATATTTTGAAACTATTTGCTTCTATTATTTATTTATTTTTCTTCAACTTTTTTTTCTGTTTCTTGAATATTTATGTTATCAAGATAAATTTTTCTTGTTCCACCATATGAGTCTCCATACATTGCAATTTGTAATTTTACATCCTCAGTAGTTAATTTATCTGGAGCTTTTATAACATATTCTTTTAACTTCCATATATTTGTACATCCAAATTGAAACTCTTCTCTTTCTTCGCCAGTTTCAGTTACGAATAATAAGCTAATATACAATTTTTCAGT
>JBDMZA010000336.1:0-4085 GCA_039770155.1 Clostridiales bacterium | reverse complement strand
TTAGTTTTCAAAAAATTAGGTAATATTTTATATAACATTTATGGTACTTCTGAGACTGGACTTCTTACAATATCAACTCCAAAAGATTTAAAATATAACAACTTAACTATTGGAAAAAAAATTTCTGGAACCAAAATTAAAATAGTTGATTCAAATAAAAATAAATTAAAAAATGGTCAAATCGGTCAATTGCAGATTAAAACAACATGGTCGATGATAGGTGAATCAAATTGGATAAAAACAGGAGATTTAGGTTATAGAGATAACAATGGATATTATTTTTTATCAGGACGTGCTGATGATATGATTATTTCAGCTGGAGAAAATGTTTATCCTATTGAACTAGAATCAATATTAATTAAGCATCCTTATTTAGAAGATGTTGTTGTATTTGGAATTAACGATGAAGCTTTTGGACAAAGATTAAAAGCTTATGTTCAATTATCAAATGGAAAAAATTTATCCTTTGATGAACTAATTAAGTGGTTAAAACCAAAAGTTGCAAGATACCATATTCCTAAAGAAATTGAGTTTGTTAATGAAATTCCTTATAATGCACTTGGAAAATTAAATAAAAACAAATTATTACGTAATATATAAAAAAATTATGCCAAATTATTTCCAACCAAATGTTATAATTAGATTTACAATAAATTGGTTTTTTAATAATGGAGTGTCAAAATTTTCATTGTCAAGGCATAAGGCATAATCAAAAAATAAACTAGTCAACTTTTGATTATGCCTAAATACCTTGAAACATCTTCAAATTGGTGCTATAATTATCAGCCACAATCCAACACCAATAAATACCACTCCCCATATGTAGAAAAATATAACCGTTCCTTTATCTCCTAAAACTTTTCTAAATGCTTTAGTTTTTGTCATATCCCATATACTTAATGGTTTTTTTGCTGCAATATAAAGCACCAAACATGAATACACAAATGCTAAAATACCTAACAAAGGATTCCAATTCATAAAAGCACCTCCTAATTTCATATTCACTTTCCTCACAATATACAATATGAACCTATTTTTAGCCTATTCTTACTCAAGACCTTTTCTAATTCCTGGCATCAATAACAAATACACACATATACTTATTACTAAAACTATTCCTGAATACATTAGCGTATTTTGCCAACTAGAATTGTAAGTAAGAATCTCATCAACGCCTTTATATGTCCAATAAAAAGGTACCCAATATACAATCCACTGCCATTTCTGTCCAAGAAGTTCCGCAACAGCAACAGCTCCAGCAAGAGGCAAAAATAGCATTTTAACAGAACCTGCTGCATCCATAACTGATGTATTTTTAATTCCTTGAATAAATCCAAACAGTATACTAATAACCATAGATACAAAAACTAGAAGCATCATCTGAAACCAATTAATATCTGTAAACCCAGTAATCACTAACATAGCAACTGATCCATAAAAAGGTATTAGTATTCCAATTATACTTTTCCCTAATATATATCCAGTTCTTGATATTGGCGTAAGATGTATTGCTCTAATTGTTCTATCAACTTTCTCTTCTATTATATTAATTGCTATTAACATACCTCCTAATACAGCTGAAAACATCATTAATATATTCACTAACAATTTCTTAAGTGGAGGTACATCTTGCCCAAAATCATGAATTGTAGAAGTAGAATCAGAAATCTCTACATCTTCTTCAAAAAAAACAAGAAGCATCTTTGCATAATCAACAAGTTCTTCCATTTCATTTCCCTGGTATAAAACATAATAGCCATTTTCATTTGAAACATATGCAAATAATTCATCTCTTCCATTTACTCGTTCTTCAATTTCCTCAATGTTTTTATATGTATAAACTTTCGCAAAGTCTTTAAGATATTCTTCCATTTTTAAATTTTCATTTTCTATTAGCGCTATATTAATTGTTGTATCGTTTACACTTGGTGCAATCAAATTAATTGCAATGCCAAATAAAATCGGTATTACCATTATATATAATGAAAGAAAATCTCTTCTATTGACCTTCAAATCTCTTGCGAAAATAGTTAATATACGTTTCATTAATATTCAACCTCCTCTCACTTATACAGTAAGTGTTCTTTTAAATTTATAATTTGCTAATAGAAATATTAATCCACCAGTTAATAAAAAACCTAATGAAACTAACATTACATATCCATTATCGCCATTTACAAGCATTGTCTCTTTGAAACCTTGAATTAAATAGTGTATAGGAATAAATTTAACCCACAGTGGATCCCAACTAGGAATAAAATATGCTATTGCTGGAAGCATAAATAAAATCATTATTGAGTAAATTGCTGCAAAAGCTTGAGTTAAATTTTTATAAAAACTTGAAATTAATAATCCTACAGATGATGAGAAAAATGCTGAAGTAAGAAGCAGAATTATTAATGATAGATACTTCGGTTGAGTTCCTGCAACTGGTATAACTATAACCAGAGTTGTTATAAGAGTAACAGTCATAAGCATTAATGCTTTACTTAATAGATATTGCCACACTGATGATGCTGTAACAGCATATGCTTTAATAATTCCTTCTTGCTTATCTAAGAAAATATATGCAGCCATAATAAACATCCCCATTAAACTTCCATTAAAGGTAATCAAGGCTGGCAATGCCATTTGTCTAGTATTTTGTTGTTCATGTCCACTTTCTAGAGCTTTAATCTGGACTTTTTCTATATTTGTTTTTAATTTTTCTGGTTCCATACTGTGAATAATTTTGTAAAGATTTTTCAATCTTTCCCCTTCATAACCTTGAATATAGTAATCATATTTAAATTCATTCTTATCTGTATCCCATGAAATAAAAGCTCCAACAACTGGTCTATCATTTTTTGTAAGAGAAATCATGTCTTCCTTATTATCAATTAAATATATTTCTTTGCCTTCAAGTTCATAAAGGTCTGCCTTTACTTCTTTTTCATCAAGTTTAAGTACTACTTGTTTTCCACTCGCATCAGAATCTTTATCTTCAATTCCTTCTATATATTGGCTTTTAATTTCTTTAGGCATATCTAATGATAAATATTCTTCTGATGTTGTTGTCATATTTTCTGGAATTACAAATAGAAGTAAAACTAATATAACAACCATCATAAAAATTTCCATATAAAAATAAAATCCCTTTGATGATAGTTTTAATTCTTTTAAATAGCTATGCCAAAGTTTCATTATATAAGCCCCCTTCCAGTTACCTTGATAAATATTTCTTCAAGAGTTGCTTCTTTTGTATGCATAGTTTGAATTTCATATTTACCTATTATATTCTGTAATGTTTTCTTATCCTTTGATTCAATAGTTGAAAGAGACTCTTTCTTTAATTCTCCATCTACTATATATTCAACTTCAACCAAATGCTCACCATATTGGAGTTTTAAACTTTTTGGTGAATCAATTAACTTTATATCTCCATCTATTATAAAAGCTACACGATTACATAATTCATCTGCTATATACATATTATGAGTTGTAAGAAACACAGTAACACCCTTTTTATTTTCTCCACGAATTATATCCTTAATATCAGCTGCAATAGATGGATCAAGACCTGTTGTAGGCTCATCTAAAAACCAAAGTTTTGGATTATTTATCATTGATCTTGCGAAAGTTAAACGATGTTTCATTCCTTTAGAAAATTCACCTGCTCGAATATTTGCTTTATCAGCCAATCCAACCAATTCAAGTAATTCTTTTGGTTCTTTAGTTTTAACATCAAATAACTTTCGATAAAAATCTAAATTTTCTTTTGCAGACATTTTACTATACACATTCGATTGCTCAAAAGACATCCCAATTTGATTAAACATCTCATTTTTAATGTTTTTAACATCATAACCAGCAACACTTACATCTCCTTCTTGCAACTGTAAAAGCCCTGTTAATATACCCTGAGTAGTTGATTTCCCTGCACCTGAAGGTCCTAAAAATCCAAATATTTCTCCTTCTTTAACTTCAAAACTAACATCTTTAACAGCATACTTTCCATCCTTATTATATGAATGTTTTAAATTTTTAACTTTAATCATTTTTTTTCCTCCTATTTATAAAATGCAACTCTCAAAGTATCTAAGTAT
>JBDMZA010000335.1:0-11332 GCA_039770155.1 Clostridiales bacterium | reverse complement strand
TTTATAACCCAATTTATCTCTTGATATTTAACCTCTATTATTATAACATATAAAATATTTATTTAAGATATATTAATAGGAAGAAGGTATTATAATGGAAATAACAAAAATATCAACACCCAAAAAAATTCCTAATGGAAATGATTTATCTTTTGGAAAAATTTTTTCTGATCATATGTTTACTATGGACTATAGTGAAGGCATTGGCTGGCACTCTCCAAAGATAATTCCTTATGGACCAATAGAAATTGATCCATCTACCATGGTACTTCATTATGGCCAAGCAGTATTTGAAGGATTAAAAGCATATAAAACATCATTAGGTGATATAAACTTATTTAGACCTCATAAAAATTTTGAGCGTATGAATATTTCAAATGAGCGTCTCTGTATACCCAAAGTTGATGTAGATTATTGTGTGGAATGCATAAAAGAACTTGTTAATCTTGACAAAAACTGGGTTCCTTCAGTGAATGGTACCTCTTTATACATAAGACCTTTTATAATTTCAACAGATGTATATTTAGGTGTAAGACCTTCAAAAACTTATAAATTTATTATTTTATTATCTCCTGTAGGAGCATATTACAAAGAAGGTATTAATCCTGTAAAAATATTTGTTGAAAATAATTATGTAAGAGCTATAAAAGGTGGGGTAGGTTATGTTAAAACACCTGGAAACTATGCAGCTAGTCTAAAATCTCAAATGGAAGCTCAAGAAAAAGGTTATACTCAAGTTCTATGGCTAGATGGAATCAAGAAAAAGTATATTGAAGAAGTTGGTACAATGAATGTATTTTTTTATATTGGTGATGAAATAATAACACCGTCCTTAGAATCTGGTAGTATTTTATCAGGTATAACAAGAGATTCAACTATTCAATTGTTAAAGAAATGGAATTTAAAAGTTGTTGAAAGAAAAATTAGTATTGATGAAGTATTTTCAGCTAGAAAAGAAAATCAACTTAAAGAAGCTTTTGGTACAGGTACAGCAGCTGTTATTTCTCCAATTGGACAATTAGTATTCAAGGATACATCTATTGAAATTAATAATAATAAGATTGGTGATTTATCAAATAAATTATATTCAACATTTACAAATTTACAATATGGAAAAATTGAAGATGATATGAATTGGATTGTAAAATTATAACTTTAACTTCTTGAATTCGGTTTTTTTTATTTTTTTTTGATAAAATATATTATTTATATTATTTTTTTGATAAAATATAAATAGTATCTTAAGGAATAGCAAAATATCTTCTAGTTATAAGTATATTTAACTATTCCTTTTACAAAGGAGCCTAAAATATATGGTTTATCCAGAGCTTAAAGAACTTATTTTATTTAGTAAACATATAGGTGAAACAAATGATGATTTTTTTGCTATGTTTGAAGCAGAAATCGGACCTACAAATGAAGATTGGTCCGAAACTTTTACTTTTAATGTTGTTAGTCCGAAATGGTTGCACAAAAGTCTTAAAACAAGTGGTATTGAGATCGGACATGGTATGCTTATAATGAATTCATTAAATGTTACTTTGATAGATACTACTATAAAAAAACTATTATCCCAATGCGAAAGAATGTTATGGGAAGAAGTTGTATTTTCTATTTGTAGATATGCTCGCTGGGAATATGAGTAATTTATTTGCTATTCTTTGTAACCTCTTGGATAATTTTTATGCCAATTCCATGCAGTCTCAATAATTTTATTAATATCACAAAACTCTGGTGTCCAATTTAAATCACTTTTAATTTTTTCTGATGAGGCAATTAAAATAGCTGGATCTCCTGGTCTTCTATCAGTTACTTTTGATTTTATATCGATTTTTGTAACTTCCCTTGACGCATCAATAACTTCTTTTACAGAAAAACCTGTACCATTTCCTAAATTATAAACTTCACTTTTATTATCTGATCTCAATTTTTTGATTGCCAAAACATGTGCATCTGCTAAATCAGTAACATGTATATAGTCTCTTACACATGTACCATCATTTGTCTTATAATCATTACCATAAATTGATATACAGTCTGATTTTCCAAGTGCCACTCTCAAAATCAATGGAATAAGGTGAGACTCTGGATTATGATCCTCTCCAATTTTACCATTTATATCTGCACCTGCTGCATTAAAATATCTTAATGAAATATATCTTAATCCATAGGCCGCATCACTCCATTTCAATAATCTTTCTATTGCAAGTTTAGATTCTCCATATGGATTTGTAGGATTTAGCCTTGATTCTTCTTTTATGGGGATACTCTCAGGTTCTCCATAAATTGCTGCTGTAGAAGAAAAAACAATCTTTTTTACTCCATATTCAATCATTTTTTTTATAAGTATAGTTGATCCATAAACATTGTTTTCATAATATTTCAAGGGATTTAAAACACTTTCTCCAACAAGAGAGTACGCTGCAAAATGTATAACAGAATCAATGTCATTTTCAGTAAAAATCTCGTCTAAAATCTTTGTATTTCTAATATCACCCAAATAAAATTTTCCATTAGTTATAGATTGTTTATGACCCTTTTCCAAATTATCTAAAATTATTACATCTTCATCATTTTTAACTAATTGACTCACTGTATGACTTCCTATATATCCAGCTCCTCCAGTTACAAGTACTGACATTATTATTCACTCCTTAATCATTTTATATTCAAAGAATATTTCTTCATTTTGCTTTTAGGCAGAACCAAAAAATAAACTAGTCAACTTTTTTTAAAAATCCGTTAAAACATCGGCATTTTCAGAAAAAAGTTGTCTTATGAAATTTTTGATTATACCTTATTCAATATCTGGATCCTTTTCAATATCTGAATCTTTTTCAATACTTTCATCTTCTATTTTTTTATCATGATTTCTATTTAAATTAAAAATTAAATAATATGCAATTATCCCACCATATATAAACAAACTTTGGATCATAAACTTTCTTATGAAAAAAATATTAACTAATAACATTAAAAATCCAAATATCGATATCCATGCAATAACCCTTCTCATTTAAAATCCCCTCTTTTTTTCTTTCTAAAATCTATATATCTTCTTACCTTTTCTTCATAACCATTATTTGTTGGATTGTAATACACTCTATCCTTCATTTCACTAGGTAAATAATACTGTTTATCTATATTATTTTCACAATCATGAGCATATTCATAATTTTTTCCATAACCTAAATTCTTCATAGCACCAACAACAGGATTTCGCAAATGCATTGGAATACTTCCTGTATTTTTATTTTTCACATCATCTAAAGCTTCTAATATAGCCTTATAACTTGAATTAGACTTGGGGCTAGCAGCTACCATGATAGCTGCTTGAGATAATATAATTCTTGCTTCTGGCATTCCAATAATACTTACCGCCTTAGCAGCAGATACTGCTAAGTTTAAGGCACTGGGATTTGCCATACCAACATCTTCTGATGCACAAATAATTATTCTTCTTGCTAAAAACATAGGATCTTCACCTGCGTAAATTGCCCTTGCTAAATAAAAAACTGTTGCATCAGGATCACTCCCTCGCATTGATTTTATAAATGCGCTTATATTATCATAATGACCATCACCTGTTTTATCAAAATTAATAGATTTTTTCATTACACAATTTTCAATCTCATTAATACCTATAATATGTTTTTTATCTTTTTGATTTATTTCAACAGCTAATTCTAAGGCATTTAATGCAACTCTTGCATCCCCATTCGATATTCTTGCAAGAAAATCTAAAGCTTCATTTTTAAGATCTATATCAATATTTCCATACCCTCTATTTTTATTTTCTAGTGTAAATCTTATTACAGCTTTTATATTATCCTCAGTAAGTGGTTTTAGCATAAATACTGATGATCTTGATATTAAAGCCTTATTTACTTCAAAATATGGATTTTCAGTTGTTGCTCCTATCAATCTTATAATTCCATTTTCAACAGATGGTAGTAGTGCATCTTGCTGAGCTTTATTAAATCTATGTATTTCATCTATAAATAATACCGTACTTCCAGATAAATTAAACATTGGTTTTTTTGCTTCTTCTACAACATTTTTTATATCTTTTACTCCAGATGTTACAGCATTTAACATCTCAAATCTGGATTTTGTAGTTTTTGCAATTATCTTTGCAAGAGTTGTTTTTCCAGTACCAGGAGGTCCATATAATATAACAGATGAAATTCTGTCTGCTTTTATCATATTATATAAAAGTTTTCCCTTTCCTACAATGTCTTCTTGTCCAAAAAAATCTTCAAGATTTTCAGGTCTCATTCTGTAAGCTAATGGTTCTTTCCCCATAAATAATCAACCCTTCAATCAAATTTAATCATATTCTATATAATCCTTCTAAACACATTTTAGTTTTTTAGATTCTTCTAAGAAGAATCTAGAAAATAATACCAAATTCTTTTCATCTGAAGTTCGCTTAAATCATGCGAATTCATACTCGAGAATTAGAGTTTAATTTTTGGATATCCCTAAGGTAGAATCAAAAATTAAACTAATCAACTTTTTTTGAAAATTCGTTAAACCATTGATATTTTCAGAAAAAAATTGTCTTATGAAATTTTTGATTATACCTAATACAATGGGTATTTATCGCAAAGAATCTTTACTCTTCTTTTTACCTCTTCTTTTTTATCTTCAAAACTATTTAAACCGATTTTAATTAATTCTGCTATTTCAATCATATCGACTTCATTTAAACCCCTTGAAGTAACAGCAGGTGTTCCAATTCTTATTCCACTTGTAATAAATGGACTTTTTGTGTCAAATGGTATTCCATTTTTATTAACTGTTATCCCAATATCATCCAACATCAACTGAGCTTCTTTACCACTCATACCATTTTTTGTAACATCTATTAACATCAAATGATTATCTGTTCCTCCTGAAATAATTTCAAAATCTTTTTCTATTAATGATTCTGAAAGTTTTTTTGCATTTATTAAGATTTGTTTTTGATAATTTTTAAATTCATTACTCATAACTTCTTTAAAACTAACAGCCTTAGAAGCAATCATATTCATTATAGGTCCTCCCTGTATTCCTGGGAAAACAGCCTTATCAATAATTTTTTTATATTTCTCTTTACATAAAATAAGTCCACCTCTTGGACCTCTTAATGTTTTATGTGTTGTGCTTGTAACAAAATCAGCATATGGAATAGGATCATTATGAAGACCTGCTGAAACTAGACCTGCAATATGTGCCATATCTACCATCAAATAAGCTCCTATTTTATCAGCAATTTCTCTGAACTTTTTAAAATCAATAGATCTAGGATATGCACTAGCACCAGCAACAATCATTTTTGGTTTTTCTTTTTCAGCAATATTTAAAACTTCATCATAATCTATCATATAGTCTTTTCTACTGACACCATAAGAAATAAAATTATAATATTTTCCAGAAATATTAACTGGACTTCCATGAGTTAAATGACCTCCATGAGCTAAATTCATTCCCAAAATTTTATCACCATGTTCTAATACACCAAAATATACTGCTGTATTAGCCTGTGAACCAGAATGAGTTTGAACATTTGCATGTTCTGCTTTGAATATCTTTTTAGCCCTTTCTATTGCCAAATTTTCAATTTCATCTACATGCTCACAACCTCCATAATATCTTTTATTAGGATAACCTTCAGCATATTTGTTTGTTAAAGGATTTCCCATAGCATTAATAACATTTTCAGACGCAAAATTTTCTGAAGCAATGAGTTCAATTTTATATCTCTGTCTATTTATTTCATCCTCTATCATTTTTGCAATTTCTGGATCAAATTCTTTTAAATTATTTAAAAACATTAAAATACCTCCTAAATTATAAATTAATTATTATCTAATTTTTATTAATTCTGTATTATCTATTGCTTTCTCTAAAAGTTTATTATATTCAACTTTTTCTTCATACTCATTTATTTTATCCGTCTTAGGTTTTGTCTTTGGATGCTTTGCTACAAAAATAGTACAACAATCCTCATATGGAAGTATAGATGTTTCATATGTATCAATTTTCAAAGCTATATTTATAACTTCTTGTTTATCCATACCTATTAATGGTCTTAAAATAGGTATCTTTGAAATAGAATTAGTTGCATTTATACTTTGAATAGTTTGGCTTGCGACTTGACCTAAACATTCTCCTGTAACTAAAGTATTAATTCCCTTATTTATAGCAATTGTATTTGCAATTCTTATCATGAATCTTCTTAATATAACTGTTGATAAATCATTTGGAAAGTTATCATTTATCATTAACTGAACATCTGTAAAAGGTACTATAAACAAATCTATTCCCAAACAATATTTTGAAATTATTTTTGTTAAATCAATAACTTTTTCTTTTGATCTTTCACTCGTATATGGATAACTATAAAAATGTATTGCTGATATTTTAAGTCCTCTTTTTGCCATCATCCAACCTGCAACAGGACTATCAATTCCACCTGATAAAAGTAACAATCCCTTACCACTTGTTCCAACAGGCAAACCTCCATAAGCTTTTATTTTTTCTGAATATATATATGAGCTTTCTCTCACTTCTATATTTAAAACAAGCTCTGGTTTTTTAACATCTACTGATAACTCAGAAAACTTTTCCAAAACAATTGCTCCAATTTCTCTCGAAATATGTGGCGAATCAAAAGGAAAACTTTTATCTCCTCTTTTTGTTTCAACTTTAAATGTGTTATATTTTTTTACATGTAAAAGCTCCTCAATATATTTTAATGATGCTTTTTTTATTTCATCAAAATCAGTTTTAATCTTATAAGCTTTACTTACTGATACTACACCAAAAATTTTAATAACTTCATCTATCAAATAATCAAAATTTAAATTCTCTTCTTGAGGCTCAATATAAATTCTTCCCTGAGAATTAAAAACTTTTACAATTCCTACTTTTTTTATAGCATCTTTTATATTAAACACTAATTTTCTCTCAAATGAAGTTCTATTTAAACCCTTTAAAACAATCTCACCAATTCTTACCAGTAAAATTTCTTTCAATGTCTAACACCTCTTTTTATACTTATTTTAGGTATAATTTCATTTATTTTATCTATTGTATAATTTATATCATCAAATGTATTATCCTCTGAAAAACTAAATCTTATAATACCATCTGAATACTTTTTATTAACTTTTATAGCCTTTATAACATGACTTTTTTTATTGTTTTTTGATGAACACGCAGAGCCAGTTGAAACAAATATATTGTACATTTCTAAATGATGTAGTAGGACTTCGGCTTTTATATTTGAAAATCCAACACTTACAATATATGGTATAGCTTCTCTGCATGAAATTATATTTATATCAAATTGTAATTTTTTTATTTTATTAATAAAATATTCTTTTAATGAGTTAATATAAATATAATTTTTAGATTTTTTTGCCATTGCAATTTCAGTCGCTAAAGCAAATCCTCCTATAAATGCAACATTTTCTGTTCCAGATCGCAATTTATGTTCTTGCCCTCCTCCTAATAATAAGGGTTTTATCAATATTCCATTTTTCACATATAATGCACCAATTCCTTTTGGTCCTTTGATTTTATGAGCACTTATTGATAACAAGTCAACTCCATATTTTTTTGGATATAAATCAATTTTTCCAAATGCCTGTATAGCGTCAAAATGAATTCCTATTTTTGAGTTAACTTTATTTTTTATCTCTATAATTTCTTTCATATTCTGAATTGTACCAATTTCATTATTTACTAATATTATACTAATTAAAATTGTATTTTTATTTATTTTTTTACTTAAATCACTCAAATCAATATATCCATTATCATCAACATCTACTATATCAATTTCAAATCCTTCTTTACTTAATTGTTTATAAACTTCTATTACTGAAGGATGTTCTATTTGCGATGTTATAATATGATTTCCATCTTTTAAATGCGCCTTTACATAACCTTTAATTGCAAGATTATTAGATTCTGTACCTCCTGAAGTAAATATTATCTCTTTATCTAATACATTTAGAGCATTTGCAATTATATTTCTTGATTTTTTTATAATTTTTTCACTATCTAAGCCTATATTGTGTAGTGAAGATGGATTACCATAATAATTAGTATTTATATCATTTATATATTTAATTACTAAATTATCTAACCTTGTTGTAGCTGCATTATCTAAATAAATTTTTTTCAATATTAAACACTCCGATTATTTATCTTTAAACTAATATAATATTATATTAATTTTATTAAAAACTTACAACTAAAATTATAAAAAAACATACCAAAATACCTGATTCTTTTTTTAAATCAGGTATGCACGTGTAATTTATTGTTTATTATTAAAATCTAAAAAATATTATACTAAGGGATAGCCAAAAAATAAACTCTAATTCTCGAGTATGAATTCACGTGATTTAAGCGAACTTCAGACGAAAAGAATTCGGTATTATTTTTTGATTCTGCCTTATGTCTTAATTAAAAAATCTATAATTTCTCTTTTGTTTTTTTTATTATCAATCCAATTTTTAAAATTAGTTATTTTTTCAAAATCAGTATACCCAAACCTATTATTATATAAGTTATCAAAATATATTGATTTTTGATTATCTCTAATATTTTTTTGCCAATAATCTGTAAATATATTATATAATTCAATATGTAAATTATTTTCATATACAATTTCCCATTTATTTGTATCAAGCCAAATTCCACTACAGGTTCCACAAGTCTCAATATGAAAATCAAAATAGTTACTAACTCTATATTTAATTAAAATATGTTCACATTCAGGACAAATCTTGGCTCTACTTAAATCAAATTCATCTTTTCCTATAATTTTAAAATTTTTAATCTTTTTTTTTGTTTCAACTTCTTTAATACCTTTGCTTTCTGTATATGAATTATTTTTTCCCAATTTACTTATTGTTAAATTGTTTTTCCATCTGTAAAAGTGACTCTGATTTATCCATTTTCCATCACAGTTTGAACAAATAGCTGAAACTAAATCATCTATTAATTTTACCAACTTTAATTTTTTGTTACAGACAGGACAATTCAAAATACCTCACTCCTAAATTTTTTTTTAAGACATAATCAAAAATTTCATAATGCAACTTCATTCTCAAAATTCCTATATTTATCATATATTCAAAAAAAATTGATTAGTTTGTTTTTTGAATAATTCTTTAACTAAATTCAAAGGTATTCATATATCTATGCAACATTAATAAGTTTGATTCTGTTATATCCATTATTTCCAAACCATATTCATAAAATTCTATCAATGGAATTTTTCGAACAACCTTACATTTAAGAATAAATTTGATATCTTCAATTTCCATTTTTACTTCTAAAATTTCATTCATTTGCATTATATCTTCTGCATTTAATTTTATACCACCAAAACTAATATTTTTTACAATAGCTTTTTTATAACCAACTTCGCCTACTATAAATAATTTACATAATTCACTTATAAAAAACCTTTTATTTTTGCGTAGTTCTTTCATATTATGAATTTTATTCATTCTCACATCAATTTTAAAGGGTGGAAATGTATCTATTGCTGCAATATCTCCAGCTATAGAATACTGGTCATTTCCATTTTTAGTTGAGAGTACAACAGGATCACCTTCAAGTATTTTAATAATATCAAAATTATCTTCAGTTTGAAGTCTCACAGTTTTATCATCAAAATATAAAATTTTAGTATTAACTTTACTAAACATATTGTAATGTTTTAAAGTTATTTTATCACCTTCAGATAAACATTTTGAAGGATTTAATAAAGTAAATTTTGAAAAAAAACCTTTTTTGTCATCAAGATCATACGTAGCCACATAATCACTCCCACCATAATACAATTTTAAAATACTAAAATCATTATCTTAAAAATTTAATTTAAGATAAATTAATCAAACTTATAATTTTCAAAAATTTTTATTATTTTAAGAATATACAAAAAATAACTTGTCATTCCCATTTTTTCGTAACTCACCAATACAACATAATACTAGTAGTTCTCAAACAGGAAGATATGATATAAATTTTTAGGTTCCTAATAACTTTCCTAAAATGTTGGTTAATTTTGAATATAGATAAGTTGTAAATTATGTTAGTAAATACTTTTGAGAAAACAATTATTTTTTAGAATACTACTACCTAAAAATTATAATAGTTCTTTTGACATGAATATAGATAAAATAAACTAATATTACTTAGTCTATAATATATAATACATTATTTTTTTCTTTTTTTCAACATTTTAATACTTTTAATTCGTTAATTATATATTTTTAAATATTCTCTGAAATAATATAATAAATCTAATCAACGACGAACATTTGTTTGACTATTACTCTATACATGTGATATAATCTAAGGAAAATAAAATTCAAATAACATAGGCGGGATATAATGCAAAATAAAATTAATGAAAATGGAAAAAAAATATTAGAATTTGTTAACAATGAGGTAAATGAAAAAGGTTATCCTCCTTCAGTTAGAGAAATATGTAAAGCAGTTGGATTAAAATCTACTTCAACAGTTCATGGTTATTTAGTTAAATTAGAAAAATTGGGACTAATAGAAAAAGATCCTACAAAACCTAGAGCTATAAAAGTAATAAAACCTGAATCTGAAAATAGAACTAATATGAAAATCAATAATATACCTGTAATTGGTAAAGTAACAGCAGGTCAACCAATATTAGCTTTTGAAAACATCGAAGGATCTTTCCCTCTACCAAATGATTTTATATCAAGTACTTCTTCTTTTATGTTAAGAGTTCAAGGAGATAGTATGATTGATGCAGGAATTTTAGATAATGATATGATAATTGTCAATCATCAAAGCATTGCAACTAATGGAGATATTGTTGTAGCATTAATCGAAGAGGAAGCAACTGTAAAAACTTTTTATAAAGAAAACAATCATATAAGACTTCAGCCAGAAAACGATTCCTATAAACCAATCATTGGCAAAGATAATATTTCAGTTATTGGTAAAGTAATTGGAGTTATCAGAAAATTATAAAAAGGGCTTACGCCCTTTTTAAAATTATTTTGGAATTTACTTGTCAAGTTTAATCAGAAAACTTTATATTTTTACTATCTAATTTCAAAAAAGTAATACAGTCCTCTAAACTATAAATAAAAAATACATGTATTAAATATCTTCATAAACATTTAATATTTATTATCTTATTTTTTTTGCTTCTATGATATCTAAAAAATATTTTTTACTTCTTAAAATTCTCTCTAATCATTATGAATTATTGATTATTATTATTATTTTTATTATTATCATTAAAAATCAAATTCACTAATTTCATAGGACTAATTGT
>JBDMZA010000334.1:0-19460 GCA_039770155.1 Clostridiales bacterium | reverse complement strand
TAACTTTTAAGAGAAGAAAATGTGATATTAAAACAAAGGAGAGAATAAGAATTGGAATTACATAAAAAATGGAAAGAGTTAGTTGATCTTAAACGATCTAAAGAAGAAAATGATGCATTTTGGAAAGGCTATATATTAAAAGAAACCAGTGTATATGAAATTATTTTAGAAAACAAAAGAGATATTATAACTGGTAGTGTTTCAGAAATATCTAAAGAGTTTGATATGGAATTAGAATTTCTTGTAGGATTTATAGATGGCATAAATACTAGTCTAAAAAGTGAAATTGATTTAGAAAACCTAAGTGAAAATACTGAAATTAATATGGAAATTGATTTTGAAAAATTATATTATAATATGTTGAAAGCAAAGGCTGATTGGTTATATAACTTGGAGCAATGGGATGATATTTTAACTAAAGGAGAAAGATCAAAAATAAAAAAAGAATATTCAATATCTCAAATGGTTGTTAGTAATAAAGTTGGAAGAAATGAAGATTGCCCTTGTGGAAGTGGAAAAAAATATAAAAAATGTTGTTTAAATTCATAAAAAGATTATAATTTATCATTATTAAAATCAGAAATTAGTAAATATATTACTTCACCGTATGAATTAATGCCGCTATCTTGTTTATTAGTTTTTAAGTATAGATCATTTATATTGCTAGAAAGAGTTTCTATAGGTGTTTCATATTCATCATAAAAATTTTGAACATTTAATAAATCTCTTTCTATATTCTTATTATATTGTTTTCTTATTTTTTTATAATCATCAAAACTATATTGATATAAATAATTCATTGAGTATGTTAACATAGAAAGATATCCTGAATATTGATAGTCACAATAAGGACTGTTTTTGCAGGCTAAGAATCCTATATAGTTTGCTTCATCTTCTCTAGCAAAACCTCTTTGATGCGCTAATTCGTGAGCTATTGTATGTGGAAGATAACAATCTGGAGTGTATTTGTTTATGTTTGCTTCTCCTGTAAACGGAAAATAGAAACCTGATATGTTTAAATATAGCATAATTTTCGAGAAATAAATAAATTTTGGAGTACCATAATTTTTAGATAAATCTTTCATTTCATAAGTTAAATTATTATAACCATCTAGAGATCTTTTGGCAGTTATATCTAAATTCTCAGAAATTTTCATAATTCCGCTTTCATTTTCATCAGTTTTATTTCTTAAATAATTTGTTTTTTTTGTGAGATATTCACACATCTCTTTTAATTCTAAAGTTTTTACTTCATCTAATTTATAATTTTGAATTTCGTTATATGTTAATCTATTGTAATTAAATCCCCATAAGAATAAAAAGAAAAAATAAATTAACACAAAAATGGTCAATAATTTTAAAATCAGAGTTTTTAATATTTTTTTTGAATATCTCTTATTAAAAAACATTTTTATTAAAAAAATTGTAAATATTAATATAAGGATTGCACAAATAATAATTATAATTTCAGCTACGGAAAATGGAATTTTGCCAAATAAAAATGATAAAAATAAAATAATTACTTTATAAATTTTCTGGGAATAAATATTTTCAGTTAAATTTTCAGAAAATTTAGATAAAATAATAATTGATATAAAAAGTGAAAATAATATAATAGTTAAGACTTTATATCTCAAAATTATAACCTCAATTCAATGATTTATGTTTGATGGTGATATCCGAAAAATAAATCTACATCTAAAATAATGAATAACGCGGTTTTAGTGATTTTCAGATTTTAAAAATATGATAGTATTTTTTAAGTTATTCTTATTATAAATATAATTAGATATTTGTCAAGAAATAATTTAGAGTTTATTTTTTGATTCTGTCTTAGTTTTAAGATTTTTAATGAAAAATTTTGTTTGAAGAAATTTGCTTCGATATGGTATAATGAATTAAGATAGTTATTTTTTTAACAATATACTGAATTAAGGGGAATTCCCTGAGATACAAGTATATAAATAATAATTAAATATTTACCTGAAGAAAAGGTGAAAACTAATTCAAAAGGGAGTCTATATTAAAGTTATGTAAATAGCTCTTTGAGATTGTGTTTAAATCTTTAAGAGTATTTTTTATTTTTATAATAATTTTAACTTGGGACATCCAAAAATAAATCTACATTTCAAAATAATGAAGCACATGATTTTAGTGATTTTCAGATTTTAAAATGTGATATTATTTTTTTAGTTTTCATAATTTGCAAGGTATATGAAAATATGGGAGGAATAGTTGTGAGTGGATTTATTGTAGATTCTGAAATAAATAAAATATTAGATGAAGGTAAAAATTATACAAAAGATGAAATAAAAGAAATAATATTAAAAGCTAAAGAATGTAAGGGACTTACTATAGATGATGTATCAAAACTTCTTTATATCGATGACGATTTCTTATTAAATGATATATTTGATACTGCAAAATATGTAAAGAACAAAATTTATGGCAAGAGAGTTGTTTTATTTGCACCACTTTACACAAGTAATGAATGTACAAATAATTGTCTTTATTGCGGATTTAGAAGAGATAACAAAAATCTTCATAGAAAAACTCTTGATATGGAACAAATTGTTGATGAGGCAAAAACAATTGAGGATCAAGGGCATAAAAGAATTTTACTTATTTGTGGAGAAGATAAGAATAAAACTGGAGGAACACATTTAGCAGAGGCTATGAAAGAAATATACAAAAATACGGGAATAAGAAGAATTAATGTAGAAGCAGCACCAATGACTGTTGAAGAATATAGATATTTAAAAGAGGCAGGAATTGGAACATACGTAATTTTTCAAGAGACATATAATAGAAAAGTATATAAAAAAATGCATCCTACTGGAACTAAATCCAATTATGATTGGAGAATTAATTCATTAGACAGGGCTTTTGAAGCTGGAATTGATGATTTAGGATTAGGAGCTTTACTTGGTCTTAATGATTACAAGTATGAAGTAATTGCAATTTTAAAACATGTTGAATATCTTGAGAAAAAATTTAAGGTTGGACCTCATACTATATCAGTTCCAAGATTAAGACCAGCTTTTGGCTGGGGACTAGATGAAATTCCATATAAAGTTAATGATGAAGATTTTAAAAAAATTGTTGCAATATACAGATTGGCAGTTCCATATACAGGAATAATATTATCAACAAGGGAAAGTGCGGAACTTAGGGACGAGTTGCTAGATTTAGGTGTTTCTCAAATAAGTGCAGGTTCAAGAACCAATCCAGGGGGATATGAGAAAGATGATGATGAAGCAGACCAATTTGAAATATGTGATGAAAGAACATTGCCAAAAGTTATAGAATCTATTTGCGATAATGGATATATACCAAGCTTTTGTACAGCTTGTTATAGAAGATGCAGAACGGGAGAAAAATTTATGGAATTTGCAAAAGAGGCAGAAATTCATGAATTTTGTCAACCTAACGCAATACTTACATTTAAGGAAAATCTTATTGACTATTCAAAAGGGAATTTAAGGGAAAAGGGAGAAAATCTAATAAAAAAAGCTTTAAAAGAAATAGATAACGATAAATTAAAGGAGAAAACTTTAGAAAAATTAAAAGAAATTGAAAATGGTAAAAGAGATATATACTTTTAGGAGGATAAAATTGTGAAAAATTATCTGATAGTTGCTAAAAATACATCAGAAATGATATTAATAAATAAGACTTTAAAAAGTAAAAATATAGAAACAGATTTAGTTCCAGCTCCTCCTGAAACAGGTACTGTTTGTGCTATTGCAGTTAAATTTTCAAAAGTTGTACTAGATAGAGTTAAGATAATATTGAAGATTGAAAATCTTAAATACATACACTTAATAGAAGAAAAAAAATTAAAGTTGCAAGGTTTGATTGATAAAAACTATATTAGTAAAGTAAGCTATGAATTTATTGATATATTAAAAAAAATTGAAGATGGAAAAGATTTGAATTTGGATGATATTGAATACCTTTTAAAAACAGATAAAAAGAAGGAAGAAGAAATAATTTTTTCAACAGCTGACAGAATAAGAAAGGAGACAGTGGGTGATGTTGTTGAAATTAGAGGAGCTATTGAGTTTTCTAATTATTGCAAGAAAAATTGTAAATATTGCGGGATTTCTGGAAGTAATAATACAGTTAAGAGATATAGAATGGATGAAGAGGAAATAATGGATGTTGTTTATTATTTAAAAAGTTTAGGGATAAAAACAGTTATTCTGCAATCTGGTGAAGATTCAAAATGGAATATAGATAGACTTATACCATTAATAAAACGTATAAAAAAAGAAACAAAAATGAAAATAACTTTAAGTGTAGGTGAAAAAACAAAAGAAGAATATAAAATTTTAAAAGAAGCTGGTGGTGACAACTTTCTATTAAAAATTGAAACTACAAATAGAGAATTATTTAAAAAGATTCATCCAGATGATGATTATGATTATAGAATAAAATGTTCAAAGTGGTTAAAGGAATTAGGCTATATTAATGGTTCAGGAAACATTTTAGGTCTTCCTGGACAGACAATAAGAGACTTAGCAGGAGATATTTTATTCTTTAAAAACATGGGAATTAATATGATTGGTATAGGACCATTTATCCCTGCAAAGGGAAGTGAATATGAAAATATGGAAAAAGGTGACATAAATCTTACAATAAGAGCAGTTGCCACAACACGTATAGTATGTCAAAAAGTATTTATTCCATCTACCACTGCATTAGCTTCGCTAAGTCCTGATGCGCAAATAAAAGCGTTAAAGGCAGGAGCTAATACTATTATGCTTATTAACACACCAAAAAAGTATAGAGATAACTATAATATATATGATAATAAAAATATGGTTGACTTACAAGCTGCTTTTGAAGCTACATTAAGTGCAGGAAGAAAATTACCTTCATATTTAAATATTGAAAGTGTAAGATGATAAAAATTAATTGAAGTTTTTTGCTTCAATATGAGGTGTTAGTATGAGAACGGAGATTGACTTTATTGGAAAAATAGAGATAGATGATAGTATTTATTATGGAATTCATACATTTAGGGCAAGGTCAAATTTTGATGTTTTAAGAAGACCTTTTCACAGAGAATTAATAAAAGCTATTACTATTGTGAAAAAAGCTGCATGTATTACAAATCAATTTTTGGAGTTAATTCCAAAAAAGAAAGCAGAGGCTGTTATTGAAGCTTGTGATAGAGTTATTGATGGAAAATTTGAAGAACAATTTGTAATAGATGCCCTTCAAGGAGGAGCTGGAACTTCAGCAAATATGAATGTAAATGAAGTTATAGCAAATATAGCTCTAGAGATTTTAGGAGAAAAAAAGGGTAATTATGAGATAATTCATCCAATTGATCATGTTAATATGTCTCAATCAACTAATGATGTTTTTCCTACAGCTGTTAGAATAGCAGCTATAAATCTTTTGAAACCTGTAACTGAAGGTTATGCAAACTTACAAACAGCTCTTCAAAATAAAGAAAATGAGTTTGCGGACATATTAAAAGTTGGGAGAACTCAACTACAAGATGCTGTTCCTGTTTTGTTAGGACAGGAATTTGGTGCTTGGGCCCAGGCTATATCAAGGGATAGATGGAGATTGTATAAAGCAGAAGAAAGATTAAGACAGGTTAATATAGGTGGTACAGCTATTGGAACTGGCGTAAATACAAATGTAAAATACATATATATAGTAATTGAAAAATTAAGGGAATTAACTGGTTTGGGATTAGCGAGAGCAGAATATATGATGGATCCTACACAAAATTGTGATGTATTTGTAGAGGTTTCTGGATTATTGAAAACATCTGTTTTAAATTTATCCAAAATATCAAATGATTTAAGGTTAATGTCTTCAGGTCCAAGAGCTGGATTAGGAGAGATAATGCTTCCAAAAGTTCAAGCAGGGTCATCTATTATGCCAGGTAAAGTAAATCCTGTTATACCGGAAATGATAAATCAAATAGCATTTCAAGTAATGGGAAATGATTTAACGATTAGTATGGCAGCACAATCAGGTCAACTTGAATTAAATCCGTTTTTACCAGTAATAGCACATAATTTATTTGAAATGTTGGATATTGTAAATAGAGGACTAAAATCATTTATTAGTAAGTGTATCATTGGTATAAAAGCAAATAAAGAAAAGTGTGATTTGGACATTAAAGAAAGTTTTGTTCTTATTACAATGCTTTCAAATTATATAGGATATGATAAAGCAACAAAAATCCTAAAGTTATGTTTAGATGAAAATAAGGGAATAGTTGAGATTGTAGAAAGGGAGAATATTTTAGATAAATCTCAGATAGAAAAAATATTCAACCCTTATGAAATGACTAAACCTGGTATTCCTGGTGAAAGGAGTGATGTGAAATGAATAAAACACCTGTGGGAAATAGGCTTCATATAGCTATATTTGGGAGAAGAAATGCAGGAAAATCTACATTGATTAATGCATTAACAGATCAGGAAATTGCAATAGTTTCAGATGTAGCAGGAACTACTACAGATCCTGTTTATAAGACTATGGAACTTCTGCCAATAGGACCTGTAGTTATTATTGATACCCCAGGACTTGATGATGAGGGAGATTTAGGTGAACTTAGAATAAAAAAATCATATGATGTACTTAGAAAATCAGATTTTGCAATTATGGTTATAAATGCTAAATATGGTATAACTGATTTTGAAGATAAATTTATTAAGGAATTAAAATTAAGAAATATTCCATCAATAATTGTCTACAATAAAATTGATATTTTAAGTATAAGTGATAAAAAAATAGATGAAACACAAAAAGAATATAGTATTTCATCGATTAAAGTATCAGCACATGAAAAGACTGGTATTTCTGAATTGAAAGAATTTATAGGTAAGAATGCAAAATATGATGATAGTCAAATAAATATAGTAGGAGATTTGATTAGTCCAGGAGACTTTGTTGTATTGGTAACACCTATTGATAAAGCTGCTCCAAAGGGAAGGTTAATACTTCCTCAACAACAAGTTATAAGAGATATAATAGAAAATGATGCTATAGCTGTTGTGACTAAAGAATATGAGCTAAAAGAAACACTTGAGAATTTAAATAAAAAGCCTTCTTTAGTTATAACAGATTCTCAAGCATTTTTAAAAGTGTCTGCAGATACACCAATGGATATAAGATTAACATCATTTTCAATTCTTATAGGACGACAAAAAGGTGATTTATTGAAAATGGTAAAGGGTCTAAATAAAATAAGGGCTTTAAAGAGTGCATCAAATGTATTAATTGTTGAAGGTTGTACTCATCATAGGCAGGCTGATGATATTGGAAAAGTTAAAATTCCCAGATGGATAAGACAAATTTCAGGGGGAGATATAAATTTTCAATGGGCAAGTGGTACCTACTTTCCTGAGAAAATAAATAATTTCGATTTAATAGTGCATTGTGGAGGTTGTATGTTAAATAGAAGAGAGATGCTATACAGAATAAATTATGCTGAGGAAAATTTAGTTGAGATTACAAATTATGGGATGCTAATAGCCTATGTTCAAGGTGTTTTAAAAAGAGCATTGGAACCATTTCCGGCTGCTCTAATGTTATTGGAGGATTAAAATGATTTATTTTGATAATGCAGCAACATCTTTTCCAAAACCTGAATTTGTATATAAAGAAATGGATAAGTGTTTAAGAGAGTATTGTGCAAATCCTGGGAGAGGTTCTCATAAAATTTCATTAAAATCAGGGGAAATGGTGTTTGAGACAAGAGAAAAAATAAGTAAATTTTTTAATATAAGTGATCCCATGAGAATAGCTTTTACAAAAAATGCTACAGAAGCTATAAATTATGGAATAAGAGGACTATTAGAGGAAAATGATCATATTATAACTACTTCAATGGAACATAATTCTGTAATTAGACCATTGAAACATATGGAAAATGAAAAAAATATAGATGTTTCTATCATTAAAGGTAATAACTATGGAGTAATTGACGAAAAAGAAATAGAAAAGGCTATAAAGAAAAACACAAAACTAATAGTTACAACTTTATCTTCAAATGTTAATGGAATTATATTGCCTATTAAAGAAATCGGAAAAATTGCAAAAGATAATGGAATTATATACTTGTTGGATGCTTCACAAGGTGCAGGAACAATTGATATTAATTTAAAAGAATTATACATTGATATTATGGTGTTTCCTGGTCATAAATGTTTGTTTGGACCACAAGGTGTTGGAGGATTGTATATTAAAGATACCTTAGAGTTAAATTCTATTATACAAGGTGGTACAGGGACAGATTCACAAAAATTATTTCAACCTGAATATATGCCTGAATTATTTGAAAGTGGGACACTTAATACTCCAGGAATAGCAGGACTAAATGCTGGAATAAGCTATATAAATTTGATTGGTAAAGAAAAAATAAGAAAACACAAATATAATTTAGTAAAAAATTTAATTGATGGAATGAAAGAAATAGATGGAATAAAAATATATTCAAAAGATGATTATGACAATAATTCAGGTATTGTAGCTTTTGAATTTGAAGATATTGAGTCAAGGGAAATTGGTTATGTTTTGAATGATATTTATGAAATATGTGTCAGAACAGGTTTGCATTGTGCTCCTTTAGCTCATGAAACATTAAGAACACTAGATAAAGGTCTTGTCAGAGTTAGTTTTAGTTACTTTAACACTGTTAATGAAGTTTCAAAATTATTAGATATTTTAAATGATATTAGAAAAAGTTTATGCCTTAGGAAATCCTAAAAAATAATATGATAAATCTATCAAAGCTTTATTTGTAGACATAAGTTCAGGTTATATTGATTTTGTTAATTGTACATGGTAAAATATACTTAAGTGTTTAATCATTTAGTGGGAGTTATGTTTATTTTATTTAATAACTAAGAATATCCAAATAATAAATTTTTATTGAGTACAAAATTATATATTTTATTGATTTTATAGTAAGAAACAATATGTTTTTTGTAAATTCTTAACAAAGATATCTTAAAGAATAACTCTAAACAAGGAGAATGTGGAAAATGATACTAAATTCTTTTCGTCTGAAGTTTGCTTAAATTATGTGAATTCATACTTGAGAATTAAGGTATATTTTTTAGATATCTCTAGGGCATAATAAAAATTTCATAAGACAACTTTTTTTATGAAGATATTGGTGGTTCAACGGATTTTTAGAAAAGGTTGGCTAGTTTGTTTTTAGTTTGTGTCTAAATCATCATTTTTGAAGTATGAAATTACACCAAATGGTCATTAAAATTGAACTTGAATTTTAGTGATTCTTGGAGATAATCAAAAAAATAAATCTATAATTTCAAATAATGAATCATGTTATTATGGTGATTCTTAAAGAGAGGGATTTGATATTATTTTTAGACTATTCTTTAGGTGAAATGTGTGTATTATTTTCAAGTTTATCATTAATGATCGAATTTGCTTTTCAGGAGGAGTAGTTTTAAAATGATAATGGAGCATTTTCTAAATAATGAATATATAAGTATAGATATAGGATTTAAAAACATAAAGGTTGTTGAAGTTTCGGTTAACAAGAATAGTGAGGTTTATTTGAAAAATTTTGGAATAGCTTCAACACCATCTTGTTGCATAAAAAACGGTGTTATAACTAATGTGAACGGTGTTACGAAAGAAATTAGGAAAATTATTGATGAAAGCAGAATGAAAGTTAAAAAGGCAAAAATAGTAATGTCTGGGACGAGTATAATATCGAGAGTATTTATGGTCAATAGAATTAGTGGACATGAGACAGATGAAGTTGTCAAGGAAGCAATACTACAAAATATGCCTATAAATGTTGATGAGTATAAAATTGATTATAAGATTCTTCAAGAAATAACAGAAGGTGATATTAATCGTGTGAAAGTTTTTGTTACTGCTGTTAGAAAAAACATAATAAAAAGTTATGTAGATACACTTATAGGACTTGATTTAAAACCTATATCAATAGATATTCCTGCAAACAGTATAGCTAAATTTTTTAATCGTGAAATTAAAATAAATAGAAATGAACTTTGGTATGAAAGACAGAAATATGGGGAACTTAATCAAAAAGTTTTTGCAGTCATAGACTTTGGTTCTGAAACTACTATAGTTAATATATTAAGATATAAAATATTAGAATTTAATAAAGTTATATTAAAAGGAAGTAGTAATATAGATGAATTGATAACTAAAAAATTAATGCGAAACTTAATGATATCAGAATCTTTAAAAAAACAATATGGTATAACAATACCTGATATGAATGCAAGTCAGGAGCATGAAGAGGTCTATCCGATTATAAAGAATTTTATTGATCAACTTATACATCACATTTATCAATGTTTTAATTATTATGAAATGAGATGTTATGGAACAAAAATCGGTAAAGTTTATATTATCGGAGGTGGTTCCTTGCTTAAAAATTTATCTAAATATCTTGAAGATTCGATAAAAATTCCTGTTTATCCTGTTGGATTGCTAAGTATAGATGGTATTTCAGTAAATGGTACCTTAAATGAAGAAAAATTAAATTATTTAATAAATTGTATTGGTATTGCTCTATAATAGTTTTGAAAGTTAAATAGTAATTGACAATGTAAAAAATCTGTGTTATATTAATTATTGCTTAATAGGCGGATTTTTTTTTGTTGAAAAAAATTTTAAGTATATAATAATTTATTTTAAATATAATATTTTATGATACTGTATAAAATGAATGTACAAAACATTATGAATGTTGAGTGTAAAACAGGAGGTGTTCTTGAGTGAGAGTTAAAATAACTATAGCTTGTACAGAATGTAAACAACGTAATTATAATAAAATGAAAAATAAAAAAAATAATCCTGATAGACTTGAAATGAAAAAATATTGTAGATTCTGCAGAAAGCATACTATTCATAAGGAAACAAAATAAATAGTAAAAATTTTTTTATATAAAGTAAGGATGTGTTTATTTTGGCAGATAATTCAAAGAAAAAGAAAAGGTCTGTAGTAAAGTTTTTTAAGGAAATGAAATCAGAATTAAAAAAAGTTATTTGGCCAGATAGAAAACAATTAATAAATAATACTTTAACTGTATTAATGGCATGTGGTATTATAGGTTCTTTTATTTGGTTAGCTGATAAGGGTCTTCAGGAAGTTGTAGGGAGATTTTTATTAAAGTAATAACATTACAAAGGAGGATGTGGAGCTTAAAAGCTTCCAGGTGTTATGTCTGAGAGTGCAAAATGGTATGTTGTTCATACATATTCTGGTTACGAGAATAAAGTTAAGGCGAATTTAGAAAAAATAGTTGAAAACAGAAATATGCAGGAATTTATTCTGGATATTGTTGTGCCAATGGAAGAACAGGTAGAAATTAAAGAGGGAAAAAAGAAAGCCACTTTAAAAAAAGTTTTCCCAGGATATGTTTTAATTAAAATGATTATGTCCGATGAATCTTGGTATGTAGTTAGAAATACAAGAGGAGTTACTGGATTTGTAGGACCAGGATCTAAGCCTGTAGCATTGTCAGACGATGAGGTTGAAAACATGGGAGTGGAAGACTTTGCACCTGTTTTGGACTACAAAGTAGGGGACAATGTGAGGGTTACATCCGGACCATTAGAAAATTTTATTGGTATTGTTGAAGAAATAAATATGGAAAAGAAAAAAGTAAGAGTTTCAGTTTCTATGTTTGGTAGAGAAACTCCTGTTGAATTAGAATTAGTACAGATACAAAAAATTTAGGAGAACTTAAGAAAATATACCATATTTTTAAGATATGAAAATCATAAGTAATGCATGATTTATTATTTTGAAATAATGATTTATTTTTTGGATACACCTTAGTTGACAAATTTTTCTTAAAATTTTTTTTATAAAAATTAATTATAGGAGGAACTATATAAAGTAGTTTATTTTTTAGTTACTTCTCAAGATAATAGTATTATAATAGGAGGTGGGAAGATAATGGCAAAAAAAGTTACCGGTTATGTTAAACTTCAAATTCAAGCAGGTAAAGCGACTCCTGCTCCACCAGTTGGAACAGCTCTTGGACCACAAGGTATAAATATAATGGCATTTTGTAAAGATTTTAACGAGAGGACAGCAAAAGATGTAGGTTTAATATTACCAGTTGTTATAACAATATATGCAGACAGGTCCTTTACATTTATTACAAAAACTCCTCCAGCGGCTGTTTTACTTAAAAAAGCTTGCAAGATTGAAAGTGGATCAGGTAAACCAAACAGGGAGAAAGTTGCTACTATTTCTGAATCTGAAGTTAAAAAGATTGCGGAATTAAAGTTAGTTGATTTAAATGCTGCTAGTGTTGATTCTGCTATGAAAATGATTGCAGGAACTGCAAGAAGTATGGGAATTGTAGTAGAAGATTAAAAATTATGTGGGAGGATTTATATCCGAATTTGTTACCACAAGGAGTGAATTATTATGTTTAGAGGAAAGAAATACAAAGAAAGTTCAAAACTGATTGACAAATTAAAATTATATGAACCAGTAGAAGCGGTTAATTTAACTAAGAAAACAGCAAAAGCTAAATTTGATGAAACAGTGGAAGCACATATTAGGCTTGGAGTTGATTCAAGACATGCTGATCAACAAGTAAGAGGAGCGGTTGTCTTACCTCATGGAACAGGTAAAAATATTAGAGTTTTAGTATTTGCAAAAGGTGATAAAGCAAAAGAAGCGGAAGAAGCAGGAGCTGAATTTGTAGGAGCTGAAGAGTTTTTACCAAAGATTCAGAATGAAAATTGGTTTGACTATGATGTAGTTGTTGCTACTCCCAATATGATGGGTGTAGTTGGAAAATTGGGAAGAATACTTGGACCAAAAGGATTAATGCCAAATCCTAAGGCAGGTACAGTTACTATGGATGTTAAAAAGGCTATCAAGGATATAAAAGCAGGTAAAATTGAGTATAGACTTGATAAAACTAATATTATACATTGTCCAATAGGTAAAATTTCCTTTGATGAAGATAAACTTTTAGAGAACTTTAAAACTTTATTGGACGCAATTATGAAAGCTAAACCATCAGCAGCAAAAGGTCAATATTTAAAGAGTGTTGCATTGGCATCAACTATGGGGCCTGGAATAAAAATTAATCCACAGAAAATAGCTGAGTAAGGACATCCAAAAGAATAAATCTACATTTAGTATAGTGAATCATATGGAGTTGATTATTTGATCAATCCACTTCGTTCTATTGATTAACAATGCAAGTAATGTTAGTGATTCTGAGATTTTGAAAATGTAGTGTTATTTTATTGGGTTTCCAGAGAAGAATTTAAAACTAAATAAACCATAGACAGTAGGTGATTTATTTATAAATTATAAATCCTACCGAGGTTAGAAATGATATTTAAATATATAGTAATATATTTAGGTTAGTTGTCCCTCGTATGTCTTTTGATTTAGGAGGGTTTTATAGTTTTCAAAAGTTTTACAAGGAGGTGTTAAAATTGCCCAGTGCTAAAGTGTTAGAAAAGAAGAAGCAAGAAGTTTTAGAATTATCAAAAGAGTTTAAAGAAGCAAAATCATTAATTTTAGCTGATTATAGAGGTCTTACAGTAGAAGAAGATACTGAAATGAGAAAAGCTCTTCGAAAAGAAGGTATAAAATATAAAGTTATAAAGAATAGGTTGACTATATTTGCAGTTAAAGAATGTGGCTTAGATGGATTGGAAGAACATTTAAAAGGGCCTACTGCTGTAGCAATTAGTATTACTGACCTTGTAGCACCTGCAAAAGTTTTAAGCGAGTATGCAAAAAAATATGATAACTTAGAATTAAAAGTAGGTGTTGTTGAAGGTGAAGTAATTGATAAAAATAAAATCAAATCTCTGGCTGAATTACCATCTAAGGAAGAGCTTATTACAAGAGTTGTCAGAGGATTCAATGCTCCAATTACAGGTTTGGTAACTGTATTAAATGGAAATTTGAAGAATTTAGCTGTAGTCTTAAGTGCTATTGCTGAAAAAAAAGATAAAGCAGAATAATTTTATTGATAAAAATGGAGGAATTTATAATGAGTGAAAAAGTTACAAAAATGATAGATGATGTTAAGACATTATCAGTATTGGAATTATCAGAATTAGTTAAGGCATTAGAAGAAGAATTTGGAGTTTCTGCAAGTGCACCTGTTATGGTAGCTGGTGGTGCTGCAGCTGCACCAGCAGAAGCAGCTGAAGAACAAACAGAATTTGATGTAATATTAAAAGAAATTGGAGCACAAAAAATCAAGGTAATTAAAGTAGTAAGAGAAATTACAGGACTTGGATTAAAAGATGCTAAAGATTTAGTTGAAGCAGCTCCAAAAGCAGTTAAAGAAGGAATTGAAAAAGCAGCAGCAGAAGAAATGGTTGCTAAATTTAAAGATGTTGGTGCAACAATGGAAATTAAATAAGATTTTAAATTGAGAAATTAAATTTAATAGAAAAAAAGAAGATTTATTCAGTCTTCTTTTTTTTTAAAATCTATGTTGACAAATGTTAACTATTATGTTAGAATCATTTACTGCATTATGTTTTCATATTATAATTAACATTAAATCATTTACTGATTAAATTATATCATGAACTGATAAATAAGGCAATCTTTGCTAACAATATTTTAAAGTTTGAGAACTATGTTAATAAATATGATTTTTAAAATAACAGGCTAATAAAGCTGATTAAATAAAATTGTTTTAGTTATTTATTTGGTCAATTTTATTAATTATAATTTAAAGTGATGTCAAGTAAAAGACTGATTTAAAGAATATAAAAAAATAAAACAAAACTTTAAAACAATAAGCCATATATAAATGGCGAAAAATAAAAAGTTAGCATTATTTTTGTTGATATTCAAAATAGATATATAATCATAACAAGATGTGAATAAACTTAGGATAGATAACATTTGATTTCGAAACATTTATTTTGAAAAAATATGAAGAATGAATGACGCATGGAATATTATGTTAAAGTAAGAAAATTTAAATTAATTTATATAAATAATTTAAAAATTTTTTAAATATGGATATGCTTTTTTATTAAAATAGTTTAGAATAGAATGAGCATAAACTGTTAATATGTTTATTAGTGCGGTTTATTGTCTTTATTATACTTAAAATATTGTATATTTTAAAGTATATAAGGATATCCAAAAAATGAATTGTCATTTTCAAGTGATGGATCATGTATTTGTAATGGTTCTAAGGCAAAAAGAATGGGATAGTATTTTTTAGGTTCTCCATAGTTCAATTTTAAATTTTTATGTTTAGATTAAAAATTTAGTCATTTACTTATTAACTTAAAATTATAAGTTAATAGAGTTAAGGTGAAATCAAAAATAAATTAGTCAACTTTTTTTGAAAATTTATTAAGCCATTGATACTTTTGGAAAAAAAGTTGTTTTGTGAAATTTTTGATTATGCTTAATACCTTTAGAAAAAGTCAAAACTTATGAGGTGATTATTAATGGTACATCCTGTGAGAGTAGGGATTAAAAAGAGAATGAGCTACTCCAAGATTGATGAAGTTCTTGATATACCAAATCTCATTGAAATTCAAAAAAACTCTTATAAATGGTTTTTAGATGAGGGTTTAAGAGAAGTTTTCAGAGATGTTTCTCCTATAACTGATTATACAGGCAATTTAGTTTTAGAATTTGTTGATTATTCATTAGACGAAAAACCTAAGTATGATGTAGAAGAATGCAAAGAGAGAGATGCTACATATTCTGCACCACTTAAAGTTAAAGTCAGATTGATAAATAAGGAAACAGGTGAAGTAAAAGAGCAAGAGATTTTTATGGGAGATTTCCCATTGATGACAGTTAATGGGACTTTTATTATAAATGGTGCTGAGAGGGTTATTGTAAGTCAATTAGTAAGATCACCAGGAATTTATTATAATATGAAATTTGATAAAACTGGTAAAGAACTTTACTCTACAACTGTTATACCAAATAGAGGTGCTTGGTTAGAATATGAAACTGATTCAAATGATATTTTAGCAGTAAGAATTGATAGAACAAGGAAACTTCCTCTTACAGTTCTTATTAGAGCTTTAGGATTTGGTAAAGATACCGATATTTTAGAACTATTTGGTGAAGATCCTAGAGTAAGTGCGACTATTAATAAAGATAGTACTAAAAGTGCAGATGATGGTTTGCTTGAAGTTTATAAAAGACTTAGACCCGGTGAGCCACCCACTGTAGAAAGTGCAAGATCACTTTTGAATAATCTATTTTTTGATCCAAAAAGATATGATTTAGCTAAGTTTGGAAGATATAAGTTTAGCAAAAAGCTAGCTATTGCTTCAAGAATAGATGGTTTAAGATCAGCAGAAACAATTGTTGATAAGACAACTGGTGAAGTTATTGTTGAAGAAGGTCAAATAATAGATAGAGAAAATGCTGAAAGAATACAAAATTCAGGTAATAATGTAGTTCATGTAAGTATAGAAGGAAAATCTGTGAAAGTAATCGGAAATAATATGGTTGACTTAGACCAGGTAGTAGATTTTGATGTTTCTGATTTGAATATAAATGAAAAAGTTAAATATGATGTATTGAATGAAATAATAAGTGAACTTTCAGAGGAAGAAGAAATTAAAGAAGCAATAAAAGAAAGAATAACTGAGTTGATTCCAAAAAATATTACACTTGATGATATAATTGCATCTGTAAGTTATCTTATAAATCTTAATTATGGTATTGGGATTAAAGATGATATTGATCATTTAGGAAATAGAAGATTAAGGTCAGTGGGAGAGTTATTACAAAATCAATTTAGAATAGGTTTATCAAGGATGGAAAGAGTTGTAAAAGAAAGAATGACTATTCAAGATATTGATATTGTTACTCCTCAAGCTCTAATAAATATAAGGCCAGTAGCAGCTTCTATTAAAGAATTTTTTGGAAGTAGCCAATTATCACAATTTATGGATCAAACAAATCCTTTGGCTGAACTTACTCATAAAAGAAGGTTAAGTGCATTGGGACCAGGAGGATTAAGTAGAGAAAGAGCAGGCTTTGAAGTAAGAGATGTTCATCATTCACATTATGGTAGAATGTGTCCTATAGAAACTCCAGAAGGTCCAAATATTGGTTTAATAGGATCATTAAGTACTTATGCAAGAGTTAATGAATATGGTTTTATTGAAGCTCCTTATCGAAAAGTTGATAAGAAGAAGGGTGTAGTATCTGAAAAAATTGTTTACTTAACAGCTGATGAAGAAGATGAATTTATGGTAGCTCAGGCAAATGAAGAATTGGATGAAGAAGGAAAATTTAAGCAAAAAAAAGTGGCTGCAAGATATAGGGAAGAAATTTTAGAAATTGAAAATAAAAAAATAGATTTTATGGATGTTTCGCCAAAACAACTTGTATCAGTTGCTACAGCAATGATTCCATTTTTGGAAAATGATGATGCAAATAGAGCACTTATGGGATCAAATATGCAACGACAAGCAGTTCCACTTGTTAAAACTCAAGCACCTATAGTTGGAACGGGAATGGAGCATAAAGCTGCTAGAGATTCTGGAGTTGTTGTATTGGCAAAAAATGCTGGAGTGATTGAAAAAGTTTCGGCAGATTATATTGCAATTAGAGCTAAAAATGGTATGAAAGATGAATATCATCTTTTAAAGTATCTGCGTTCTAATCAAGGTACCTGTATTAATCAAAGACCTTTAGTTAAAAAGGGTCAAATAGTTGAAATTGGAGAAGTTATTGCAGACGGACCTTCAACTGATAGAGGTGAAATAGCATTAGGAAGAAATATTCTTATTGGATTTATGACCTGGGAAGGTTATAACTATGAAGATGCTATTTTAATAAGTGAAAAATTAGTAAAAGAAGATGTATTTACATCAATTCATATAGAAGAATATGAGTCAGAATCAAGAGATACAAAATTAGGACCTGAAGAAATCACAAGAGATATACCTAATGTTAGCGAAGAATCTTTAAAGGATTTGGATGAAAGAGGTATTATTAGGGTAGGTGCAGAGGTTAGGTCAAGTGATATTTTAGTTGGTAAAGTTACTCCAAAAGGAGAAACTGAATTAACAGCAGAAGAAAGACTTTTAAGAGCTATATTTGGAGAAAAGGCCAGAGAAGTAAGGGATACGTCTCTTAGAGTTCCTCATGGCGAATCTGGAATAATTGTTGACGTAAAAGTATTTACTAGAGAAAATGGTGATGAATTACCACCTGGTGTAAATCAATTAGTTAGAGTTTATATTGCTCAAAAAAGAAAAATATCTGTTGGAGATAAGATGGCAGGAAGACATGGTAATAAAGGTGTAATATCAAGAATTTTACCTGAAGAAGATATGCCATTTTTACCTGATGGTACTCCATTAGAAATTGTTTTAAATCCTCTGGGTGTTCCTTCTCGTATGAATATAGGACAAGTTTTGGAAACGCATTTGGGTTTTGCTGCAAAAGCTCTTGGATGGGAAATTGCTACACCTGTATTTGATGGAGCAACAGAAGAAGATATTATTGAAACTTTAGTTAAAGCTGGAAAAGATGCAGATGGTAAAACTATGCTTTTTGATGGAAGAACAGGTGAACCTTTTGATAATAGAGTAACAGTAGGTTATATGTATATATTAAAACTTGCTCATCTGGTTGATGATAAAATACATGCTCGTTCAACAGGACCATATTCATTAGTAACACAACAACCTCTTGGAGGAAAAGCACAATTTGGAGGTCAAAGATTTGGAGAAATGGAAGTATGGGCTTTAGAAGCATATGGTTCTGCTTACACATTACAAGAAATACTAACAGTAAAATCTGATGATGTGGTAGGAAGGGTAAAAACTTATGAATCAATAGTAAAAGGTGAAAATGTGCCGGAACCTGGAATTCCAGAATCATTTAAAGTGCTTATAAAAGAGTTACAAAGTTTAGCATTAGATGTTAAGGTTTTCTCTGAAGAAAAAGAAGAAATTGCATTAAAAGAATCTGTTGATGATGAATTAGAGGATATTACAGTCAATATAGAAGGAAAAGAAGATGAAATTCAAACAGATGATATTGAAGAGTTGGAAGAATCAAAAGATGATTTACTAAACGATGATATTGATATAGATGATGAATTTGATATTGACGAGTTAGATACTGAGAAAAGTCTTGATGAAGGCTTAGAAGAAGATTTAGAAGATGATTTAATCCTAGACAGTGATGATTTTAATGATAATTTAGATGACGATGATGAGTTATAAGAAAGGAGAGGAAACTGTGATTGAACTAAACTTTTTTGATTCAATAAAAATCGGATTAGCTTCTCCGGAAAAAGTTCGTGAATGGTCAAGAGGCGAAGTAAAGAAACCGGAAACTATAAATTATAGAACTTTAAAACCAGAAAGAGATGGTCTCTTTTGTGAAAGAATATTTGGTCCTCAAAAGGATTGGGAGTGCCACTGTGGTAAGTATAAGAGAATAAGATATAGAGGAATAGTTTGTG
>JBDMZA010000333.1:0-2866 GCA_039770155.1 Clostridiales bacterium | reverse complement strand
CGAATTCATACTTGAGAATTAGATTTTATTTTTTGGATATCCCTTGAAATTTTTGATTATGCCTTATAAGTTTATTATATACAATTTTTTATATTGTGTAAAAATAATTATTTCATCTTATTAAATTTTGATTATGCCTTATTTTAATAATGATGTGATTTATTTTACTAAATATTCCTGAAAAATATCATGTGCTATTGGAGCAGTAAAAGAACCGTATACACCACGTTCTACTACTATAGCAATTGCTATTTTAGGATTTCCAACGGGAGCATATGCTATAAATACAGCATTATCAGAATGACCTACTACACCAGTTTCAGCTGTACCAGTTTTTGCAGCAACACTAAATGGTAAGTCACTGAAAGCTCCACTTGCAGTTCCACTTATTGTAACATCTACCATGCCTTCCTCAACAGCATTTATAGATGATTCATTTAGTTTTAGTTGAGTGTATTCTATTTTAGTATTATTTTTTTTATTTCCTGAATTATTGGATATTGTTTTAATTATATGAGGATTATATTTTTTTCCTCTGGATGCTATTGTACTTGTGTAGGAAGCTAACTGAATCGGACTAAAAAGATTGTCACCTTGTCCAATTGAGGTATTTGCCGTTGAAACTTTACCAAATGCATAATCACGACCTTTTAATTCATGAGTTTTAGGATTTGATCTGAGACCTTTTTCTTCTCCTGGAATTTCAATGCCTGTTTTTTCACCTAAACCAAAATATTTAGACCATGAATCAATTTTTTCAATTCCAATCATCATACCAAGATTATAAAAAAACATATTACATGAAGTTTTTAAACCATCTCTTAAAGTTTGATTACCATGAGCTCCAAGACCAGATCTCCATTCTAGACATGATAATTTTACTCCTTCTACATACATATATCCTGGATCATTTATAATAGAATTTTTTGTAATTACACCTTCTTCAAGACCACAAATACTTACTAATGGTTTAAAAGTTGATCCGGGGGGATATAATCCTGTAATCGCTCTATTATATTGAGAAGTTTTTGTGTTTGAAGGAACATATAATTCAGCGATAGCTTTTTGAGATTCTTTATTTTTTTCATCATCTAAAAAGATTGAGGGATTAAAACTTGGATAACTTGCTAAAGCTAATATCTCACCTGAATTAACATCCATAGCTACAACAGATCCAAAATAAGTATCATGATAATTTGAAGTTCCACCCATTATTCCAGTCCTTATATCAGTAATTGTTTTTTTTAAAGAATTATATGCAACATTTTGTAATTTTGAATCTATTGTTAGTGTTACATTATCGCCTGGAATTTCAGGAGTGCTATTTATCTCATTAAATTCCTTATTCCATAGATCAACTTCTACGCTTTTTTCACCATCTTTGCCCCGTAAACTATTTTCTGCATATTTTTCAATGCCCATTTTACCAATAAAGTCATTCATATAATATCCTTTTGATTCTAAATTATTATATTCTGCACTATTAATTTTTGCTGTATATCCTAGTATATGGGCATATGAATCAGAACATAAGTATTTTCTCTTTGATTCTATATTAGTTGATACTCCAGGAAATTGATGGCTTTTTTCTTCGATTTCATGGACTGATTTTAAACTTATATCATTTGCAATTTTTAGAGAATCCATAATTGTATAACCATTTATTAAAAGAGCATATCTTATTGTGATAATTTTATAGGCTTGTGAATCATTATAGTTTTTGTCAACATTAAATTTATTTTTTAAATATTTAAAAACATCAGAAGCTTTATCTAATTTTTTAATATCATTTTTGTTATTAGCAATGTCATTTTTCCATCTTTTAAGTGTAGATTTCTTATTTAAATATACACCAAATTTCAAGGGATTGAATTCTAAATAATTTTTTAAATTACTTTCTGCATTAATTTCATAGAAATCATTATTTTTTTCAAAAATATTTACTAATTTTAAAATCATTGAATTTAATTCATCCTCTGATTGAGATGTTTTTGCAATATCAACAGAAAAACTCATTCTGTTAGTGGCTAGAATTTCTCCGTTTCTATCTAGTATTAAACCACGAGGAGCAGTTATACGTCTATCTTTTAAAAATTTATGTTGTGATTCATTTTCCAATTTAGCTCCATTTACTATTTGTAAGTTTATTAATTGAAATAAAATAACTAAAAAAATTAAAGAGACTATTATTGTTATTATATTAAATCTGAATTTGTTTTTATACATATTAGTCACAACCTTAATAAGTGTAGGATTTAAGTTTATTTTTTGATTCTGCCTAAAAAAGGATACTATTGTTTAAGATATTATATCCTATATATGTATTATATAGGATATATGAGCTATGTCAATTAGACATAAGGTAGAATCAAAAAAATTTCATAAAACAACTTTTTTCAGGGTTTTCAAAGATATAAATGAAAATACAATAAAAGGAAGTTTAATATACAATAACTTCCTTTTAATTTTATAATAATAATTATTTTATATTTTTATGAAAACAATAATTTAAAAATTTTAAAAATCATAGTGAGTAGACTTTAAAGTTTTACTTAATGATTCTTTAAAAGATTCAATATAATTATTTAATTCTTCTGTTTCATAAGATTCAAGTATGTTTGACAATTTGCTTTTTTCAAATATAGCTTCTATATTTTGAAGACAACATAAAATATAGGATAATTTTAATTCACTATTTATAAGAACTTTTTTTATATCAATTAGTTCTTTCAAAATTGATTCCTTTACAGTAAGAATTTTTGTATAATATTCTCTTTCTTCTTTGTTATATAAAGATAAATTTCTTTTTATATTTTCTATATCATCATTTAAATATTTGTGTTTAATTAAAAATTTATTACAACTT
>JBDMZA010000332.1:0-3015 GCA_039770155.1 Clostridiales bacterium | reverse complement strand
GATACTATCTTTATCATTTGTCTTTCCTAAATAATTTAAGTAGTAAGTATTTAAATCCATTTTTCATTCTCCTAAATTAACTGTATTTTAAAAAACTTTCATCTATCTCCTATATATTCTAATATTAGCACATATAGCTAAATATTTTGTTATTTACTTTACTATAATCTGTTCAATTTTTAATTGATAATTTGATTATAAAATTTTCATACATTCAGTATTTAAGCAATATTTTAGATTTAAATAATGCAGAAACATCTAATTTGTACAAATTAGATGTTATTTTGTTCATTTTAACATTTGTGAATATATTTGTAATAGTATTGAATACAATATTGTGATAAACTTTTTCATATTATTACTTGGAGGTAACTAAAATGAACGATAAACCATATGTTCTTGTTAAATGTGCTATGTCTGTAGATGGATATATTGATGATAGTAGTGATGAAAGACTTATTCTATCAGATGAAAATGATTTCGAAAGAGTAGATATAGAAAGAGCAAAATGCGATGCTGTTTTAATTGGTGCTGAAACAGTACGTAAAGATAATCCAAGACTTCTTTTAAAATCTGAAAAATTAATTAACGAAAGAATAACTAAAGGAAAAACTAAATATCCAATGAAAGTAACTATTACATCATCAGGTAATTTTTCAAAAGATTCAAAATTCTTTAATATTGGCGATACAAAAAAGATAGTCTACTGTCCAGAAAATACATGTAATAAACTTAATGAAACATTTAATAAACTTAATGATATTGATATAGTATCATGTAAAAATGATCCTATTGATCCTGTATTTATACTTAAAGATTTAAAGATAAAGGGTGTAAACAAATTAATGATAGAAGGTGGAAGTAATATTTTAACAACATTTTTGAGTAATAATTTAGTTGATGAAATACAAATATCAATAGCACCTTTTTTTGTTGGTGATAAAAAAGCTCCCAAATTTGTTAATTATGGAAACTTTCCGTTTTATAAAAATAATAGGATGAAAGTTAAGAATTCAGAAATTATAAATAATATTATCTTAATAACATATCAATTAAATTAAAAATCAATACTATATTAAATATTGATAAAACCTTTTTTAAATGCAAAAGGAGGTATTTTGTTTGGATATAAATATTGGTATTTTATTAAAAAAAATCCGAGAAGATGTTTTTAGTCTCTCAGTCAGAGCATTTTCAGAATTAATGAATATGCATTATACTACTTATCACAATTATGAGAAAAATCGACTTGGTAGGAATCCCTTAGTTTTAATTTATGAGATCAGTCATGAATTATCAAAAATCATATTTCAAGATCATATTGCAAGATCAAGAATAAAAAATGTAATTCTAGACATTTTCATGTGTACATATATTGGAGATAGTCAGGATTATAATTATTTATTTTGTAGTAGTATGAATTCACAAAAATCAATAGCTCAGTATATAAATTATTTTATGATGTTAGCATACAATATTGAAACATCAGAGAAAATGATAGTATATGATAATCAATTTCATGGTCAAAGAAGGTATTGTATTAACAAAGTGGTTGAATTATGCAAACCAAATAATGTATTAGTATTTAGTAATGTAGAAGATTATCAACTATGTATTCAAATGGCTTATGATTCACCACAAGTAGACTTTGATTGTATTTTAAAAGAATGCAAAGAAAATATTGAAAAAATTATATATGATAAATGCTTAAAATTAGGAACTAATAACCTAACATTATTTCACAATGATATAAATGAGTATGTAAAGATAAATAAATCTGTAAAGTTTGTTTTATCTATGTATCATATACATCATATCCAAAAAGATTCTGATAAAATTAATTTTCTTAAAACATTGTACGAACTAATACCAAGGAAAGGATATTTATGTATTTCAGAACCATTTCTTGATGAAGATAATAATAAATTTAAAAATAGATGGAGTCTAGTCAAAGAAGAAACATATGCAAAAAAATTCTGGATGTCTTTAAATGATATTGATAAAAAGTCAATAGAATATTCAAAAATATATGCTGAAAAAGCAAAAGAGGCAGAGAGAACAATGGGGGAAAATTATATTAATGGTAATGATGAATATTTGGTTACTTTTGAATGGATGGAAAATATTTGTACAGAAATAGGATTTAATATTATCTTAAGTGAAAGAACCAATTGTTTCTCAGATGCAATCATTCTATTAGAAAAGTCATAGAAATAATTTAGTAAGCCATTAAATTTTTATTTTATTATATTCATTTTTATGATTTCATTAATTAGTACCTTTGTTTCAATTTTTTTTACATTGATACCATTTGCCTTAAGTTTTTCAATACCAATAGCTTTTTCTATAAAGTATGATGGTTCAGATATCCCATAAACAACGTTTTTAATTCCAGATTTAATTATTCTATCAGCACAACATAGTTTACCTGATAATCTTAATCCACATGGTTCCATTGTTGAATATAGTATTAATTCTGTATAATTAATATCTACTTGCGATAATTTATTAATTGCTACTTCTTCTGCATGTACATTATCAGATGTTTCTCGACTATATCCTGTAGCAATAATACTATTTTTTAAATCTGTTATAACTACTCCAACAGAATAAGCTTTTTTAGTATAGGGACATTTTTTTGAGAGTTTCAAAGCTTCTTTCATCATTTTTATATCAAATTCAGAAATCATATTTATTCTCCTATATTTCTTATTAATTTCATGATTCATTTAGTCCTAATTTAATAAATTTTTATTTTTTTATTATTGTATCATAATTCTAAATAATGACATAAGAAGGTTTTTGAGATACTCTTTTCCCTTCACCCAATATTTTTACAACATATTTTTTTAGGTTGTAAAAGGTAGAGATTTTTAAATTTTTTTTATTTGGATTAAAAAATTAATAGACACAAACAAATTTTAAATTTTTCTTATAGAAATCTATATAAATTTTATAGGTAGATTTCTATATAGATTTCTGTGTAGATAATTTTATCATAATTTAAGATTAAAT
>JBDMZA010000331.1:0-3080 GCA_039770155.1 Clostridiales bacterium | reverse complement strand
GTTTTTCCTGAAATATTTAAAGCATACATTTTTAGCAATTTTACAAATCCATGTTGCTACTTCACATCTCCCATGAAATCTTTGGAATGATATAAAAAGTTCGAAATATTATGTGTGGTGGTGTGATAGGTCGGGAATTAAAATAATTAATTCCCTCCTACTAGATATTAATTAATTGAAGTTACTACTAGTTTTCCATATTCGTTTATAGAATATACAGTAGTAAAGTCTTTTGATAGACAAACTTTATTTATATCATCTTTTGAACCAGTCAGAACAGTTTTGTATACTGAATGATCTTCAACATTATATATAACTAGGTCAGTTCTATTAGTTGCTAATATGTATTTGCTATCTGCTGAAAATGCAGCAGAAGTTGGGTATGAACCAATATTCCATTCACCAAAAAATTCGCCAATATTACTTGTTTTAATATCATGAATAGTGTAGCCTACACCATTACCAGCGCCATTTGGAAATGCTAAATGTTTTCCATCAGGAGATATAGCAAGATCTTGTCCATTAGAACCTTTGCTAACTTCTTCAATTTTAACAAGTTTGTTTGATGTTTCATTATATTGATATTTAACTAAAGTTGATGAACTGATTCCAGAGTTTCCACAGTAAATTGTTTTGTCATCTTTGTTACAAACAATAAAACTAGCATTTGAAACCTGAAGGCGATTTTGATATACTTCAGTACCAGTATTTACAAGGAGTGTCCCATCACTTAAATCAATTATACCAAGTTCGGGTTTACCGTTTATATTAATAATTACTGATAATTTCTTTTCATCTATAAAATCAATATCTACTATTGAACCTTCAGTATCAATATATTGAATATTTCCTGTTTTAGTATCAATTACTGCTAATTGATTTGCAGTAGTTTGGTCTGGAAGTATCTGGTTTGCAACAATAATTTCTGTTGTTGGATTATAGGAAAATTTATTTGCAGTATTATTCAATTGATAAGAATCTAAAAGTTTACTTGTTATTGCATTTAATTTATAAATTTTATTAGTTTTTTTATCACTAACAAGAATTAGATTATTATTTAGACTTTCAATTTCATTAGTAAATTCTGATGAATTTAAGTCAATTGAAGGCAATTCGGGTACTTTTATGTTGTAAATTTGCAGTTTTCCATTATCAGTTATGGCATATGCATATTTAAAGTCTTTTGAGAGGCCAACTTTTTTAATATCATTATTAGAATTATTTTCTAATTCTTCATATACAGTATAATCATCAACATTATATATAACTAAATTACTTCTATTAGTTGCTAATATATATTTGCTATCTGCTGAAAACATAGCAGAAGTTGGGTATGAACCAGTATTCCATTCACCATAAATTTCACTAATATTACTTGTTTTAATATCATGAATAGTGTAACCTTCACCATTTCCGCCACCATTTGGAAATGCTAAATGTTTTCCATCAGGAGATATAGCAAGATCTTGTCCATTAGAACCTTTGTAAGTTTTTTCAATTTTAATTAGTTTGTTCAATGTTTCATCATATTGGTATTTAACTAAAGTTGATGAACTGATTCCAGAGTTTCCACAGTAAATTGTTTTGTCATCTTTCTTACAAATAATAAAACTAGCATTTGAAACTTGAAGGCGATTTTGATATTCTTCAGTACCTGTATGAATAAAATTTTCTTTGTTATCAATATCAATTATAGAAATTTCGTAACTATAACCAATTTTAATAATAGCTGCCAGTTTTCTTTCACTAATAAAATCAATATCTACTACCATGTGTCCAACATCAAAATAATCAATAGATCCAGTTTTAGTATTTATTATTGATAAGTTATTTGAAGTACCTTGAGTTGTAGCTATAATACTTGAAGAAGGATTATAAGCAATTTTATTAGGTTTGTCATTTACTTGATATGATTTTAATAATTTTTTAGTTACGGTATTTATTTTATAGACGATATTATTTGAACTATCACTTGCTATAATGATACCATCGGATAATGTTTCAATATCATAATTAAATTTAATTGAATTCAAATCAATTGTAGGATAATCAGAAATATTAATTGAATAAATTATGTTATCCATTACATAACCTTTTTCATTAACTAATTCAAATAATATATTTGATGCACCTTGATTTGCAGATTTGAAAGTATATGTTTCTTTATTAGTAGTTATGTCATCAGCTTTATCAACAAATTCAACAATATTTGAATTTGTTGTTAAATTCCAATCATATGAAGATTCTGCATATTTATCTAATTCAATTTTAATATTATCTTGTAGAAAAGAACTAACAGTATCTGTTACAATAGTCCCTTTAGGTATTTTACCAGAAACTGTAGTACCATTCATTATAACAGGTATATTATCATTATAAATGTATTTTTTTGCTTTTTTATTAACTGAGTAATCATTTGATAAATCAAATTTTTGTTTATCATCTCTTAAAATATGTGTTGTTAAATTTATTTTTTTTCCTGATTTCAACACTCCAGAATCTTTATTAAATTTGATTTCAAGATATTTATCAGCATTTTCAACACCTTTAACATTTATAAATTTGCCGATAATATTTTCATTATTAACTTTTGAACTTTGACATTTAAATTTAAGACCAGCTTTTGTGTCAGAAGTAAAATAATAACGTATTGATACAGTAGATAAATCAATGTTATTATTACTGGTGTTATTAAGTTGTATGTTCAAATTTATAGTTTTAGAATTGTTTTCAATCTTTGGTTGTTTTACTTTAAGTATAAGCGTTTCATTTGATTCAGCATTTACATTTACTATGTTAAATATAAAAACTGTAATAAATATAATACTAATAACAAGTTTGAATTTGTTTGATGATTTTATCATAGTATAATCTCCTTTGTCAAAAATAATTGTACATATTTGATATATTTCTATATTATGCTATAAATAATAAAAAAATGCAATACTAATTATTTGAAAAGTAAAAATAATACACAAATTAGGGATAGCCAAAAAATAAACTCTAATTCTAAAGTATGAATTCGCATGATTTAAGCGAACTTCAGACGAAAAGAATTTGGTATTATTTTTTAGACTCTC
>JBDMZA010000330.1:0-2530 GCA_039770155.1 Clostridiales bacterium | reverse complement strand
CTATGCATATAAAGAATTTGAAATTAATACTCTTATTAAAAATAATGATAGAAAAGTAAAAATTAAAATTTTAGGAGATAATGAATTTGAAGCAAGTTACAGTTCTATACCCAAAGACTTTAAAAAGAATAATAAAAATAAAATCAAAAAAGAATTGCTAAAAATTTCAAATGACTTTAATCTCAATGTAGATGATTTTTATTTTGAAGAAATTGTTATGAAAGATAATAAAATATATGGAGAATTATTCTTTATAAAGGAAAATGTAATACTTTTCGATAATAAAATTAATTACATTATTGAAGATGGGAAATTAAGAATTGTATTCAGGTATTATGGGTATAGAAATTTAAAAGGCTCAAAAGTCTGGATAATGCCGGCTTATCAAATATTAGTTAAAAATTTTATAGAAAGGAGTGAAGATAAAATTTTATCAATTGATATAGGTATAGTAAGCAGTAATGAAAAAGAGAATAGAGAATACTTTGATAGAAATACTATTACAATATGGAGAGTAAGACTTGAAAATGGCATAAGATTCTTTAACGCTACAACTGGAGTAGAAGTGTTTCAAGAAAACTTAGGTTTGTTTTGAGTTTTTTAAAACATAGTGTTATAATATAAATCGGATGCATACCTCTTCAAAAGAAATGAAAGCTGGTGTATAATATTGGATAAATTTGTTATTTGCGGTGGTAACCCTTTAAAAGGCGAAGTAGACATTAGCGGAGCTAAAAACGCTGCAGTTGCTATTTTACCTGCAGTGCTTCTGTTAGATGGACCATGTAGAATTGAAAATATTCCCAACATAAAAGATGTAAATGTTTTACTAAATATTTTAAGAGAACTCGGAGTTAAAGTTAAAGAAGAAGGTACAGGTTCGGTATATATTGATCCTTTGGGAATTCATTCTTATATAGCTTCTTATGATATGGTCAAATCCTTAAGAGGTTCTTATTATATGTTAGGTTCATTATTGGGAAAATTTAAAAAAGCTGAAGTGGCAATGCCAGGTGGATGTGATTTTGGATTCCGACCTATAGATCAACATATTAAAGGGTTTGAAGCTCTTGGGGCAAAAGTTAATTTAGAACATGGTATTGTAAAAGTTGCTGCTAAAAGACTTAGAGGTACTCAAGTCTATTTAGATGTTGTTACTGTAGGTGCTACTATTAATCTTATGTTAGCTGCGGTTAAGGCAGAAGGAGTTACAGTAATTGAAAATCCTGCTAAGGAGCCTCATATAGTTGATGTAGCTAATTTCTTAAATGCTATGGGAGCAAATGTAAAAGGTGCAGGTACAGATATTATAAAAATTAAAGGTGTAGAAAAGATGCTGGGAGGGACTAGCTATTCTATAATTCCTGACCAGATTGAAGCAGGAACATATATGATTGCAGCGGCTGCTTCAAGAGGGGATGTTGTAATCAAAAATATTATTCCAAAACATATGGAATCTTTAACTGCAAAACTTATTGAAATGAATGTTGACATTGTAGAAGGAGAGGATTGGATAAGAGTCAAAGGAAACTCTGAGTTTACTAAAGTGAATATTAATACACAGCCATATCCAGGATTTCCAACAGATTTACAACCCCAGATGACTGTTTTAGTTTGTTTAGCAAAAGGACTAAGTACAGTTACTGAAAGTGTTTGGGACTCAAGATTTCAATATGTAGAAGAGTTAAAAAGAATGGGAGCACGAATTAGAGTTGATGGAAGAGTTGCAATGGTTGAAGGACCTTCATTTTTCAGTGGAGCTCCAATAAAGTCTTATGATTTAAGAGCTGGTGCAGCTATGATTATTGCAGCACTTGTAGCTGATGGAATAAGTGAAGTTAAAAATGTAATATATATTGACAGAGGTTATGAAAATGTAGTTGAAAAATTTCAAGCTGTAGGTGCAGATATTAAAAGAGAAAAAGAATAGATTATTTTAGATATCTGTGATTTTAAAAGATATTATTTATTTTAATAAAAGTTTAATTCCTATTTAGTGTTTTAAAGGAGAAATAGGAATTTAATTTTGATATTTATAAGTATATTTAGGGTAAAAACAATTATTGAGAAGTTAATTATTTAATTTTAATTAACTTTAATTTTAGGATAATTGGAAAGGCATAACATATGATGAAATTTTGTTCTCTATACAGTGGAAGTAATGGAAATTCTATTTTTATATCAGATTTTGGTAGTAGAATTTTAGTGGATGCAGGTTTAAGTGGAAAACTTATAGATAACTTATTGTTTGAAATTGATGAAAAACCAGAAAGCCTAAATGGAATATTAGTAACTCATGAACATTTGGATCACATTATAGGGGCTGGTGTTTTATCAAGAAGATATAATTTGCCCATATATGCTAATAAATTAACTTGGGATGGAATGAAAAAAAATATTGGTAATATTGATGAAAAAAACATAAGATTCTTTGAAAATAACAAAGAATTTTGTATTGGAGATATTATTATAAAAGCATTTCCAATTTCACATGATGCAAATGATCCTGTAGGTTTTAGATTAAAGGTAT
>JBDMZA010000329.1:0-13360 GCA_039770155.1 Clostridiales bacterium | reverse complement strand
GACAAATCCTCTATTTTACAATTAGATGCAATTAATATTTCCAACTCTTCTAAAAAGTCTAATCCACTTAAACTTTTTATTAAATTATAACTGATATTTAATTCTTTTAAATTCCTTAATTGGCTCAATGAACTTATATCATTAATTCTATTATTATTTATATTTAGAATTTTCATTTTGGTCAAAAACTTTAAAAAACTTATGTCTTCTATTCTATTATTATCTATAGAAAGGTTTTCAATAAATCTTAAATTTTCTAAAGATACTATACTTTCGATTCTATTATGAGAAACATTTAATTTTTGTAATCTTTTTAAATATATTATTGAATCAATTTCATTTATATCATTATCATTAATACATAATTCAACTAAATTTGTTAAATTGGAAATCGAATTAATTTTAGATATTTTATTTTTTGATAATATAAGAATATAAAGATTTTCTAAATATTGTAATGATGAAATATCATTTACATTGTTATTATGCAAAGATATGATTTTTAAATTACATAAGTAACTCAGTATATCAATATATTCAATTTTATTATTCTCCAGAAATAAATAATTTAAAAGTTTTAAATTTCTCAAAGGAGAAATATCAAAAATTTGATTGCTATCAGCTTCTAACATTTTAAGATTTTTCAAATCACTCAAAGGTGTCAAATCTGAAATATTATTTTTCGAAATAATTAATTTTTCTAATTTATTCAATGAACTTAAAGGCTCGATATTATAAAGATCAGCATCGTATAATACGAGTTCTTTTAAGTTTTTAAAATTAGATATACACGATATATCCAATAATTCTTCGCCCTCTAATACAAGAGAAGTAATTTTCTCTACTTCGTTTCTTAGTATTTCTCCTCTTGGTTTTCCTAATTTTTCTCTAACTACCTTCTCTATACTTTGACTATTTATAATAATCTCGTTCATAAAATACTCCTTTAAATAAAGAAAATACATATCTAAGATATCTAAAATAAATTAATTTTTTTAACAACTTTTTTATATTTTAAAATTCAAAAGAACTTATAGTCTAATTCATTACATATATTTCATTGAAGTAAATAGTAACTTAAAATGATAATTTTAAAGTATTAGACATAATCAAAAAAAGTTAACCAGTTTATTTTTTGATTCTGCCTTATTTAAAAAATTCGTATTTAAAGCTATTCAATTTTGATATGTAATTATTCTGTTATAATAATAAATATACATATATTATAACAGAAAATGTACCTTAGAATAATCCAAAATTTAATCTTGATAAAATGCCGTTCAATAGTATTACTTATTTTCCTTTTTTTATAAAACATAAAAACAGTTTTTGCTGTTTTCCTTGATTTTTAATATTGTTCATGGTAGAATGTTGCATGTTAATTTTAGCTACAGGAGGTGAAAAGGATTGCCAAATATAAAATCTGCTAAAAAAAGAGTTAATGTAATAAAATCAAAAACTCTAGTAAATACTATCAGAAAATCTGATTTGAAAACTTCATTAAAAAAATGTCAACAATCAATTGCAAATAAGGAAGAGAACTCTAAAGATCTTCTTAAGAGTACAATCTGTGCTATTGATAGAGCCGCAAAAAAGAATTTAATACATAATAATAAAGCTTCCAGACAAAAATCTCAATTGACTAAAGCTTATAATGCTTCATTTAATAGCTAGGAAATATCTAAAAAATCTACATTTTAAAATAATGAATCAACTAATTTTAGTGATTCTCAGATTTTGAAAGTATGATATTATTTTTTGGAGTTTCATAAGAACTTGAAAAAGTTAAAGGTTGATAAATAGATTTTTAGAATAAAAAGCGCGAAGTTTAATGCCACTTCGCCTCTTTAATCTTTTTTATAAACACATTTCATTTCTTAATTTTGTGTTATGTTTTTCAAAACTTTCTAATAATTTAAATCTTTCGTATGATTGTTTCGAACCGTTAGATATACTATTCCTATAGAAGTTTAAAAAAGTTTTTTTCTTTCTCTCTCTACTATATACAACCGGTAATTCTTTTAAGTATTGATGTACATCCAATTCTATTACATCATTAGCCATCTTCACAACTGTTTTACAATCGAATTCGCCTTTTACTGCCTTTCTGAAAATATCTTCGCCTTTTTCCATTCCCTTATTATAAAACAAAGTTAATTTACTTTTTGTAGAGTTAGCTGTATATGGAAAATATTTTTCAACTGCACAATCTGCGTCAGTTTTACATGCTTCATATTTAATCATATACTTTCTCTTTTGCTCCTCAGTTAAAAATGATGATAATCTACTCAATCATTTTACCCCCCTTCAGTTATAGCTTATTCTCCCCACTAAATATAAATTATCTGAAAGGAATTTATCATTTGTCGTTTATAAAAAAACTCCTTAGTTAAAAACTTACAATAATATCCTATCAATCTTTATTTAACATGTAAAGTATATGCGCCGTCATTTATCGTCTTTTATTTTATGTTTTCTACATTTTATTACGTTATTCTACGATTACTTTAAATTCTTTTTATATATTATATTTTTTACTTTATATAATTTATTTTGACATATTTGTTACTATTAGTTCTAATGCTGTTCTATCTTTAATTTTCCCACTTTTTATCATTATATCCATTTCCTCAAAAAATTTTATACTATTTTCAAGATTTTCAATTTTAAACTTTTCAATTTGCTTAAATATTTTTTTTATTATGTAAGGATTCATCTTTATCTTTTGAGATATTTCATCTATCCTTAATCCATTATTACTTAATTGTTTAATTTTAAGCATATTAATAAATTGCTTTGATATTAAAATAAATATTTTTTGTGCCTGTTCTCCAACATTTATCATATCATTTAATAATCTAAAAGATGTTTTTATATCTTTAACAGCAACAGCATCAACCAAATCAAATATTCTAGATTTTATAGATTTAATACAAATTAATTCTATATCTTCAGCACATACTTCTTGTCTTTTATCAATATATAAAGTTATTTTACTTATTTCATTTAATATTTCATTCATTCCTGGTTCACAATAACTAATAAGCATTTGAGCAATATCATATTCAATTTTCTTACCATAATTTTTAAATGCCTTTGTAATCCATTTAACTAGCTCTTTAGGTTCCCTGTAGTTAAATTCCACTACTAAACCTTTTTTCTTTATTGACTTTACAATTGCTGATCTATTATCAATAGCCTCTTCATAAAAAACTATAATAATATATTCAGGTAAATCTTTAATAAAATCTTTTAATTTATCAATATTTCTATCTTTTGATTTTGCTTTAAAAATTGTCGAATTTTTTATTATTACCAGTTTTTTCTCACTCATTATAGGATATGTATTACATATATCTATAATATCACTTTCCAAAACATTTCCTTCTAACTTTATTTTATTAAATACTTCCATTTCTTTATTTATAGTCTCTTTTGATAAAATATTAAGATAATATTCTTTTAAATAAATTTCTGGACCATAAAGTAAATAAACATTTTTAAATTTTTTATATTTTATATCGTTTTTCAAATAATCTATACTCATAATTTCACCTATTGATATCATTTTCCTTAATTTATTTATTCAAACAACATTTCTTATATTTTTTACCACTACCACATGGACATAGATCATTTCTACCTACTTTGGGTTTATAAATATTATCAGCTTTTTTATTTACATAGTCATAATTTCCCTTAACCTCTTTATTTGAATTATTAAAACATGCCCAATGTTTAAATTCTTTTATAGTATCTCCTATAAAAGTAAACTGTTTATAATCTTCTATTTTTTTTAAAGCAACTTCTCTGCCAACTTTTAATTCTTCATCAAAACTATCAATTCCAATTGACCAATTATCGATTAAATCTTCTTTAAAAGCTTTCTTAACCTCATCCATTAGTTCTTCTGGATATATTCTATGTGTGTTTAAGGCAAGAGAAGTCCAAACATATGAATAATCCCTTTCTAGTTTGCTTTCATATAAACTACGAAAATATTTTATTATTTCATCTCTTTTAATTTCATTTCTTACGACTAATACAGTTAATGAATTTATTGCAGCACTTCGAATATATTCGTAAACATTTGAATCCTCTATGAGTTGTTTAATTAAAGAAATATCATTATTACACACTGATGCTAAAATTCTTCCCATATCTTCCGTTATTGCATCTCCATAAATATCATCTGCCAAATCTCCTATATTCATTAATATTTCAAATATCAATTTATATGCTTTATATTCTCTAAACTGTGCTAATAAATATGTTGCAAACATATGAGCAAAATAATCATCATCCGAGGCAATTTTATCTATATTATCTCTTGTATATTCTAATATAGATAATAATGCTGGAGTAGTTTTTTCTATATTTTCAATTAATTGTCTCAATTCATTTTCTGGAAAAATGCCACTATTGTATTCAATCTTAGAAATTAATTCTTTTATATTAATTCCATCTTTAAAATCCGAAATAGCATACTTTGATTTCACAACTAAATTATCCTTTTGTTCTTCATTTATAACAATTTCTTCTGCTTCTTTACTCATTCCAAGTTCTTTATATAAATCCATTAATCTTTCTTGTACATCTACTCTGTCTTCTAAATTTTTAGTTTCTAAAGCTTGCTTTAAAATTTTTATAGCTTTTTCACTATCTTTATTATCTATAAGCCGATAACAATTTGACCAACCAATCCATCCCCAACCCCATATAGGTTTTTCTTCAAGATATTTTTTAAACAGTTCATCTCCTTTTTCTTTATTTCCAATAAAAAAATATGTTTCTGCTATTGAACTCTTCATATTAAAATAATTTATCCCATCAATATCATTTGATAATTTGATATATTCTGAACAATACTCAATTCGTTTTTCTGCAAAGCTAATATCATATCCCATAGAAATTCCTAATTCTTTTTCATAATCAGATGCCCAATTTAATATAGTCTGGTCACTAAATCCATTACTACAATCAATAATCTCTACAAAATCATCATCTAACTCTTCTATACTGTCATATTTATCCAATTTCATAGTTGTAAGCACTAATTTCCATACATCAGCCCACTTACTACATGCAGAAATCGATTTATTTTTTTCTGCCCAATAATAACCCTCTTGCATCTTTTCACTTAACTCATTTACAATCTTTTCTTCTAACATTTTTTCGCTCCTCTTCCAATATAGTTTTCTACAAGTTCCCAACAAACTTTTCATTAAACATTTATTATTTTCTCTCTAAAACTAAAATGTTTTATTGTTTATTATAACAAAAATTATCCTTTAATTTTACATTAGACAGGATCAAAAATAAACTAGTCAACTTTTTTTGAAAATTCGTTAAACCATCGATATTTTCAGAAAAAAATTGTCTTATGAAATTCTTGAATTTTTTAATAAACGATTTGGAAAATTTTCACTTAGCAAAATCGTTTATTAATGAGTCTATTAAAATACTTACTTTTTCGCATCACAAATGTAAGATATATTAATGTTGTTCATTAATTACATCAACAATTTTTACATTCAAAAATCTTATTTATAGTTTATCATAAGGAGACCAATTTGAAACTGGTGATAGATATGTAATTGATGTTTTAGTCCTACTAAAAAAAGTATGATATTGATAAATAACCACCATCTTTTTCTTTATGGTAACTTTTATTTTGAAATACAAAAAATTAATTCCTGTATATTTCCTAATTTTCTTTTTATATTATTATTTATACATTAAGATATCATAAATATTTCATAAAATAAAAAAACAGAAATGATTTTCATTACATCATTCCATTTATCAAAACAATTGAAATCATTAATTTAATGAACAAAGAAGTTTTATCTTAATTGGTTGAAAGTATATATCCATTACACTCCAAATTAATTATTATCATCTAAATATTTGTTAAAAATCGCTAGATGGATATCCCCTTGACTTATAACATCAATAAGCTTTCCTTCTTTATCAACAACAGCTACACGTCGGACTTTATTAAGTAACATTAATGAAGCTACTTTTAAAATAGCAGCATCTGAATTTACAGTTATAAGAGTGCTAGACATAATTGTACTAACCTTATTGTACATAATATCTTTATATCGTTCATCATTGTATGCAGCATATCCGTATTCATGATATTCTTGTGGACTAAGATACATAGCTTTTAAAATATCTTTCTCTGAAATCATACCAATAAGTTTATTATCATCATCAATAACAGGTAATCCACTAATTTTATTATAACAAAGAAGTTGCATAGCTTTTTTTATGTTGTCATTAGGCTTAACAGTAAATAAATGCCTTTTAAGAACATCTTTAACTTTCATGTAATAATCTCCTTTTATTCAAAATAAATACTCTTCCAATAATTATTATATAATAAACTATTAAATGAAACAAGAAACGAGGTATTATGTCTCTTTAAAAAACTTAAATTTTTATTCCGATAACTTGATTAAATTCATTTAAGATAATTACACTTGCTCCACATTGTAATAGTGGTCTATGTCCTACTAACTTTCGTAATTCTTTTATATAATCTAACATAATTAAAACTTCCTTCTAAAATATTTTTCCTAAGTATAACATTATTTTTATCAAAAAGCATATCTACACAGAAGACTAAAATAATAAAAAATGAATTCAACTAAATATATAAATGTTTATTATTTTCAATTAATTTTTGTAAATCTATTTCAAACAAGTTTATATATAAGTAAAATTCTATTAGTATACTTTTTAGTCTTATAGTACTTTTTATTTATTTTTTACAATACAAAAATCACTAGCCAATATACTATGGCATTCCTACATAACTATTTGTATTATAGTTTATCATTACTCTATCATTTACACTAAATCTAATAAAGATATCTTTTATACTTTTTATAAATTCATTATAGTTATCATCTCCTTTATTTGGAGCATAAGAAGCAGATAAACTTCCACCTACAAAGGTCTCTAATGTTTCAAACTTTTTATTTAAAAAAACTTTATGTTCACATCTTTGATTTTTAAAAAAGTCAATCGATTTATCAGTACCAAATTCTACGCCTCCAGAAAATCCTTTGAATTCAGGACACATTTTATGCAATATTTCAAAGTATTCTTTTATAAATTCATCATTCCTATCTCTGCTATTCCAGACTAAAATAGTCTTTCCATCATCTTTTAAGATTCTTTTAAACTCAATTCTAGCTTTATCAATATCAAACCAATGTAAAGATTGAGCTACAGTTATAAAATCTATTGAATTTTTTACTAAGGAAGTATTCTCTGCACAACCATTCAATGTATAAACATTATTTTCATCACAATAACTTTTACACTCTTTTCTCATACTTTCATTTGGTTCAACAGCATATACTAATTTTGATATTTGAGATATTCTTTTTGTTAATATACCTGTTCCTGCTCCAATATCAGCAACTATAGATTCTTTATTTATTTTAATTAAATTAACTAAATAATCAAAAAAATCATCTGGATATTCTGGTCTATACTTCCTATAATTCACAGCTTTGTTTGTAAATTTATTTATCCCTTCCATAAAAATCTCCTAACCTATATAATAATTCTCAATTACTATAATATTGTTTTCAATTTTACAAGGCATCTTTCCATAAATTATAAAAATGACTAATAGATTTATATCTTTTATTTCTATTAACACTTGTTGATCATAAACACAAAAAACTTTTCCATAATTATTCAACTATTCAAAATTATGTTCTTCTTTTAATTCAAAACAAACTTTATCAATACATTTTATTATTTTTTCCAAACATATATCCTCCAGATCAATAAAGTAATTTATTATTTATAACATTTTTCAAATATTATTTTTGGTTATTGTAATCATTCATTTCCATATTTATAAAATTATTAATCATTTCTCTATATACTTTTTCAATAATATTAGCATCTACATTGTATCTTGCTGCCAACAATCTTACTTTTTCTATTACTTGTTCAACCCTTTTAGGTGATTTTACATCTTGTTTATCTTTTTTAAACTTTGAAGCTTGTTTTACATATGTACTTCGTTCAGCAATAAATTTAATTATTTCATTATCAATTCTGTCAATATTATCACGAATTTCATCTATACTTTTACAAACTCCCAACTCAGCCATTTGCCCTCTTACTGTTTTTTCAATTAGTAGCATCATTTTTTCCTTAATAATATTTCTTGTTTTTCTAAATTCTTCAATAGGCTTACCTACAGGGTCTTCCAGTCCCCAATCTTCTTCATATTGATTTGAAATAAATGGACAAACTACACCACATCCCATTTTTACCAATATATCAATTTCAAATGGAATATCATCAAGTAGTTTTGGTTTGTTTTTGCTTATATCTATTCCTACTTCTTTCATAACATCAATAGCATTTTTATTTACTTCTTCAGCAGGATGAGTCCCTGCACTATAAACTTCAAAAATATCACTACCTAATTCTTTCCCCCAGCCTTCTGCCATTTGGCTTCTACAAGAATTTCCAGTACATACAAAAGCAATTTTATATTTCATTATTTTCACATCCTATTTTTAATTATTTTTTTCAAATCTTAATTATAAATCTATTTTTAGCATATTTTTACTTTCATTTTCTTTAGAACCCTAAATAAAACATATAAAAAGCAATTAAAATAACAAAAGTTCCCATTACTATTCTTATTATTTTACTTGCTCTCCCATATTTTTCACTTGAAGATAATTTTTTAGCGAACCCAATAGACGTTCCTGCTGCTACAACCAGGAAACTATGCCCGATTGAATATAACAGCAAAAGAAATACTCCTATTATCAGACTTCCTTCTTTTGCTACCATAGCTAATAATACTACCAATACTGGTGTAGCACAGGGAGATGAAAAAAAACCTCCAAGAATACCAGCTAAAAAAGCTCCAATAAATCCACGCTTTGTACTTTTACTTATGGCATAAGAAGAAGGTATAAAATTATATATCTCCCACACTTGAAGAGCCATCAAAACCATAAGAATGCCAAGTATTATATACCACCATGAACCTGTTACCTGCATAAGCTTTCCAAAAAGCGAAGCTAATGTTCCTAAAATTGTAAATGTAAAAGCCATTCCAATAGAAAATGTTAGCGACAATTTAAACGCCCTTTTAGTATCTTTCTGACCTGTTCCTCCTACATATCCTATAACTAAAGGAATGCTTGAAAGCGAACATGGTGTAAATGACGTAAGTAAACCAGCAAGAAGTGCCAACAAAGGAGCTAACCATATATTAGAAGAAATAGCTGATGATAATGATTCAAGCCATTGGTTTATTGCTTCATTCATTTTCCAACCCCATTTCTTTAAGTATACTTAATAGTTCATCCTTATATATCCCTCCCTCATGTACAGTAAATGTATGTTTACCCGAATCATCATTATAAATTTTCAGATTTTTATCTTTTGCATTTGATGGATTATAAGGTTTTCCTTCCGATGTTATAAAGATTTGTGTTGGTATAACACTTATTGGATAACCATCAGCAAACAGGGGGTCTTTCCATATATCTACAAATTTCACAATTGCTTTACCATGTAATTCAGAATTTAACTCTTCAAGAACAGGAGCCATTCGTTTACATGGTATACATTCATCTGAACCAAAGTCAATTACTATAGGAAGTCCATGTGACTTTAATTTTTCAATATCAAGTTTTTCTGTAACCTTTAAAGCAAATTCACTATTATCAACATCTTTACTATTTTTAAAATCACTTTCTTCATCTGAATTTTTTACGAACCATATAACTCCTATTATACATATAATCAAAATTGGAATAACTATTTTTAAAACTACATTACTTTTATTACCCATCAATAACCTCCATCACATGAACAAAAATTTTCATTTTGATTGTTATCACCTACATAACTGATTGCATTTGAATTGCATAGATTTCCACATTCATGACATCCATAAGCTTATTTGTCAGTATTTGTCATTTCATTTTTTTTGAGCATATATTAAATTGCCTCTTCTTACGATATACAATTAATCCTTTAACTGCATTCCACATCCATGATTTTCTATAGGTCTTGTTTCAAAACCAAATTTCTTATAAAATTCCTCTTTACCTTTAGTAGCCATTAGCCACACAGCACTACTCTTTTCACAATTATCTTTAATCCAATTCATCACAGATTTCATAATATTTTCCCCAATACCTCTTCCTTGATATTCGGGAAGTACTATTATATCAACAATTATAAAATAATATCCTCCATCACCAATTATTCTTCCCATTCCTATGAATTTATCCTTATAGTTTGCTGTTATAGAATATAATGTCGATTTCAGACTTATTTCCATATTTCTTTCACTAATTACAGTCCAATTAACTGATTTTCTTAAATTAATATAATCTTCTAACTTTGGAACTTCATCTTTATATATTATCTTCAACTTTTAAACCTTTCTTTAATATATTTCACAATCCCAATTTTCTTATCAATTTTAGAACTATCAACAGGTTGTTTATTGAAATCTGAATAATACTTAGTTCCATTTATTTCTAAACAGTCAGCCAATAATATTTTTGAAAAACCATAGCTATCAATTCTAAATATATACTATTTAAACAATAAATACTATTTACAACTATTGAGATTTTTAACTTTTTTCTCTTCATTTATTATTCCTCTCGCTACTTATTATCCAAAATTGTATAAATATTATATAATGTTTATTTTTCAAAAACAAGGTAATATCTTTCTTGAAAAAAGAGACAATTTTTTATTATCTCTTAAGTAATTAATGAATTATATTGTATTGTTTTTAACAACAAAAATTTATTATACATTCCAAATAATACTATTTATGCAGTTCCATCAATGTAGGTTTTACGATACATTTGACTACATACAAAAACACAATGCCTCTATTTTCGTGCTTTTATAGACACCCATTCGCGAAAATGTATAATTTATAATTCCAATAATGGACATGAAAAATTCAACTCATCATGTCTTATACCTTACTTTAACTGGTCTATACCTTCTATCAAACAAATCACCTCCACGTGGGTCAGTAATCATTTATTCTCAATTGAAGACTTAATATATGAGATATTACAGAACTAACATAATTAAAAGACTCTGTTTCGCCTTCATAATTATTACGTGTATAGTTAATATTCTGCCTATCAATATACATTCTAAATTGATGTATTCTCTTATCATCCTAAGTTTTCCCTTCAATAGTAAACATAAGTGGTGTAAATGAGGAAGACAAATGCTATCAAAAAGTTCAAGAGTTGAGATGATTCAAGGAATATTGTAAAAAACGGACATGACTCTAAACATCACAGTTATCAAAACTATTACTACAATAATTGTAATAATAGTTTTGATGACTTGACAAATATATATGAAACTATGGCATAAAAACTATAAGATTGATTTTGTAATTATTTTATTTAAATTATCAATATCAAATATTTCTGTATTACTACAATAATCTCTAATTAATATATCTACTTCTTCTGTTATTGGATAAATTTTATATGTTGTTATAATTGAAAATGTATTTTCTTTTTCTCCATAAATAAGTTCTCCTGAATCAAATTTAAATATTTTTGATAATCTTTTTAACTTTAATCCGTTTTTTGTTTTCTTTTCAACCAATCTTAGATAATACTTTTCTTTTATACCATTATACTGTTCCCTTTTAAAAAGAGTTACTACTAAATCATTTTCATTTAATGATTTAAGCCACTCGTTATAGTTTTCAATTAAACTTGGTTTATACTCATGTATTAAGTAATTTTTCAAATCACTATGCTTTAAGTATTTTAGTTTTACCATTTTTCCACCACAATTATTGCAATCCATATTAATCACTTTCCAATCTTTTTTACTATTAGATTTATTTTCCACAACACTTCTTATACTTTTTTCCGCTTCCACATGGACAAAAATCATTTCTTCCTATTTTAGGTACAGATATAACATTAGTTGATTTAAATTTATTCATTGTAATTCTAGTAAACAATAAAATATATCTTCTCAATCTTATCAATACTTGTTGCTTCTTCATTTTCTATTGGCACATTCATTTTTACAACTGTATCTTCATTTGGATTTTCTTTGTTTTCAATAGATAAATTTAATTTTATTCTGTAATCACCCATAATAATCATCCATTCTCATTGAGTTTTATTTATATTATATACTTTTCATGGATAATGTTGGTGTTATATTTTCATTGCACAGTTCGGCTTATTTTAAAACTTTATATTATTTTTAAATAACAAAATTATATTTATAATTCCTATAATAACAGCTAAGTATAAAAAGCCCATAAGTATATTTAACTTTGTGGATATAAATCCAAAAGGTAATCCTATTATCCCAACTGAAATTCTAAAAATTAATGAATATACTGATTCTATTGAGGCTCTATATCTGTCAATAGCTTTACTATGTAAGTACCCATATATCATAGGCTCAACTACAGCTGAAAAATAAAAAATAACTGATATAATAACTATACCTATCCAATTTTTTGTGAAAGAAATTATTATAAACAATATAAAACATATAAATGGTAATAACTTTAATAATATTGAAAAACCAATTTTATTTTTTATATATTGTGAAGATATATTTGCAAATATTATAACTATTGAAAATATTATTATTACATAACCATTGTATTCGAATGAAAAACCAATATACTTAAAATACAATTGCCAAAATTCGTCTAAATATATTGTAACACCACCTAAAACTATTCCCACCAATGTTACTAAATATAAACTTTCATTAGTTAAAACAAACTTTATAATATCACTACTATAGTTATTTCTAACATCTTTATAAATCTTCTTTTCACTATTTGCTTCTTTTAATGTTAAAGATACTATAAATGCAATTATTAAACTTATCAATGATAACCAATAAGTTGATAAATACCCTTTATGTATGGCTACCCAGCTTCCCAATAAACCACTTAGCATTATACCACTATAATCTATAATCTTAATTCTTGCTATAACTGTTTCAAATAACTTTTCCTTGTTATTTATTTTTAAAGTATCATAAATAAGTGAATTATGTGAACCACTTTGTAGCGTATGACCAATTCCAGAAAATATAACTGCTAAAGAAAATTGCCAAAATTCGTAAGCATAAATTAATATTAATATTTCTAAAACTGTTAAAAATCCATCAATTACAATTAAATTTTTTCTAGAAAATTTATCAGCTAAATAACCAGTTGGTATTTCCAATATTATAATAACTATTGAATAAATTATTTCAATCCATACAACATCTTGTATTGTCATGCCTCTTGAGCTCCAAAACAAACGTTCAATAGCAT
>JBDMZA010000328.1:0-8302 GCA_039770155.1 Clostridiales bacterium | reverse complement strand
ATATATTAATTGTCAACAAATTTATTTGCAAATATATTTTTAACTTTGTTATGAGTCGCATTTCGATTTTTAACATCTTAGGGAAATATTTTAAACATTTTTTTTGGAGGAATATCTATGAGTTACAATATTAATGACATATGGGGAAAAACACTTAATTTATTAAAGAATGAACTAACCGAAATAAGTTTTAATACTTGGATAAAAACAATCAAACCGATTTCAATGGAAGGTACTAAATTTATTTTAGGTGTTCCTGCTGAATTCAACAAAGGAATTCTTGAGTCAAGATATTCAAATTTGATAAAAAATGCTGTCTCACAGGTATCCTCAAAAGATTTATCAATAGACTTTGTTATTGCAAATCAAGAATCTAAAATACATATTAAAAAGGATTCTGAAATAGTACAGGAAAAGCCTCCTGTATCAATACTAAATCCCAAATATACCTTTGATACTTTTGTTATAGGTAATGGAAACAGATTTGCTCATGCAGCTTCTCTTGCTGTTGCAGAAACACCAGCAAAAGCATATAATCCATTATTTATTTATGGTGGTGTTGGACTTGGAAAAACTCATTTAATGCATGCAATAGGACATTATGTATTACATCAGAATTCCAGTTTAAAAGTTTTATATGTTTCATCAGAAAAATTTACCAATGAACTTATAAACGCAATAAAAGATGACCGAAATGAACATTTTAGAGCTAAATATAGAAGCATTGATATATTATTAATAGATGATATACAATTTATTGGTGGTAAGGAAAGAACACAAGAGGAGTTTTTTCACACATTTAATGCTTTATATGAACTGGATAAGCAAATAATATTATCTAGTGATAAACCACCAAAAGATATAAAAACTTTGGAAGATCGTTTAAGATCAAGGTTTGAATGGGGTTTAATTGCTGATGTACAGGCACCTGATCTTGAAACAAGAATTGCAATTTTAAGAAAAAAAGCCCAACTTGAAAATTTAGATGTTCCTAATGAAATTATGGTATTTATTGCAGATAATATTGCTTCTAATATTCGTGAACTTGAAGGAGCTTTAAATAGAGTAATTGCCTACTCCTCACTTACTCATAATGATAATATTACTTTAGAACTTGCAAGTGAGGCATTAAAAGACATTTTATCTGCTCATAAAACCAAGGAAGTAAATGCAAGTCTAATTCAACAAACAGTTTCTAAATATTTTGATATTAAACTAGAAGACTTTAAATCTAAAAAAAGAACAAGAGAGATCTCTTATCCAAGACAAATTGCAATGTATCTTTGTAGAGAACTAACTGATTTGTCCTTACCTAAAATAGGTGATGCATTTGGTGGAAGAGATCATACTACTGTAATTCATGCATGTGAAAAAATATCAGAAAGTTTTTCTAAAAATTTTGAAACTAAAAGAGCAATTGAAGAATTGAAAAGAACTATAACAGGAAAGAAATAATCGTAAATTTATTAGTAATAAATAAAATGTAATGAAAAGAGCATTACATTTTAGATATTCTTTAAGATAACTTGTTATTTTAAATTATTAATTTAGAGTAACCTAAAAAATAATTGTGATTCATTAATCAAGAATGACAATTTATTTTCGTTTGAAGTTCGCTTAGAAAATGCGAATTCATACTCGAGAATTAGATTTTATTTTTTGGATATCCATTAGTTATGATTTTTATTATAACTAACTGTATATTTTTAAAAAGTTATCAACAGTTTTGTGGATATGGGGAAAAGTTTATGTGGATAAATCATAATTGTGAATAAACAACTTGAAACTGTTGATTATTATTGATAACTTATCAACAACTTATCAACAAGCAAAAGCATGAAATTCACTGAGATTAATTTTGTTTTACACATTATCAACAGGACTTATTACTATTATTACTAATATTATTTATATATATATAAATAATGGGGTGAAAATTTGATATGAAAGTTATATGCGAAAAAAACAAATTATTAGAAGCAATAAATACAGTTCAAAAGGCTGTTTCACTAAAAAGTTCAATGTCTATCCTCGAAGGTATCTTACTTGAGACAATAGATAATACACTAAAGCTTACAGGAACTAATTTAGAAATAAGTATAGAGTATTTAGTAGATGCTGAAATAAGCAAAAAAGGAAAATTCATTTTAAATTCTAGAACTTTCGGAGAAATAATACGAAAATTACCAAATGCTCCAGTAACAATTGAATTAATAGATAATTTGGAAAATACGGATGAAAAATCCAGAGGTACAATAATTAAATCAGGTAACTCAAAATTTAAAATAAATAATTCAAGTTCAGATGGTTATCCTGAAAATATGAATATTAAATCAATATTTAATTATGAAATAAATCAAGCAAAATTAAAGGATATGATTAGGCAAACAGTTTTTGCCATTAGTAATGATGAGAAAAATAAGGTTTTAAATGGTTCTTTATTTGAATTCAATAAAAATATCTTTTCTATTGTTTCCATTGATGGTTTTAGAATGGCTATAAGATTAGATCATACAGAAAATAATAGTGAAGAATATAAAATGATAATCCCTGGAAAAACATTAAGTGAAGTACATAAGATCTTTACAAATAACGATAAAAATGTTATTATTTCAAGTTCAGGAAAACAAGTACTTTTTCAAACGGAAAATTGTAGATTTTTTTCGAAAATCATTGGTGGGGATTACTTAAATTATTATAATTTTTTGCCAAAAGATATTGAAACTGTTTTAAAATTAAGAACAACAGATTTATTATCATCTGTTGAAAGGGCTGCCATAATAGCAAGTGAAGAAAAAAAGTTTCCAGTAAAATTTAAGATAAGTGATGATAGATTAACAATTTCTTCTCATACTGATATAGGAGAAGTTAAGGATGAACTATTTCCAGATATAGAAGGAAATGATGTTGAAATATCTTTTAATCCCAGATATTATTTGGAAGCACTAAAAAACATTGAAGATGAAGAAATTTTAATCCAATTTACAACAAATATTGGTCCAAGTATAATTAAACCAATCGAAGGTAATAAGTATATTTATATGATTTTACCTGTAAGAACATAAAAATAAAATTTTTTTCTTTTAGAATCACTGAAAATTTTTAACAAAAATAAGTTAAAGTAAATTATAATTAAAAAAGTGTGATTGTAAAAAGAAGTTATTTTTAAATATCCTTAAAATAAAATAATCTGATGCTATTTTGGTTATTTTATTTTTTAAGAATATGGAGATAAAAATGTATATTGAAAAACTTATACTAAATAACTTTAGAAATTATAAAAATTTAGATATTTCTTTTAATAAAAACTTAAATATATTTGTAGGTAATAATGCTCAAGGTAAAACAAATATTTTAGAAGCAATTTATTTATGTGCAACAGGAAGAACTCATAAAACTTCTAAAGACGGTGAACTTAAAAATTTTTTTTCAGATAGTTATTATGTAAATTTAGATTTTATAAGACAGGAATCAAATCAAAGTATAACTATTTCATATTCTAATCAGAAGGGGAAATTACTAAAAATAAATTCCATAAAAATTGATAAACTCAGGAAATTGATAGGAAATTTAGTAGTAATTATATTTTCACCTGAGGATTTAAATATAGTAAAAGGTGCTCCATCTGACAGAAGAAGATTTTTAGATATGATTTTAAGTCAAATTAAACCTAATTATTTTACCAATCTTCAGGATTATCAAAGGGTTATTAAAAACAGAAATGCTCTGTTAAAATCAATAAATAAGAGTCCTTATTTAAAAGATACTATAGATGTTTGGGATGAAAAATTAGTTAATATTGGTGCTAAAATTGTAAAAGAAAGATTAAATTTTATTGAAAAACTAAATATTGAATCTAATATATTACATAAAAAAATATCTGGAGAAAAGGAAATAATTAATTTAAATTATAAATCGGATTTAATATTTTCGGTGGATGATAATATTAAATCTATTGAAAAAAAGATCTATGACAAATTAATTGAAAATCAAGATTATGAAATTCAAAGGAGAAGTTCTCTATATGGACCACATAGAGATGATTTAATTATTGAAATAAATAAAATTAATTTAAAGATTTTTGGATCTCAAGGTCAACAAAGAACTGCCATTTTATCAATAATTCTTTCTAAACTTGAAATAATAAAAGATGAAATAGGTGAGTATCCGATTTTATTGTTGGATGATGTTTCTTCTGAACTTGATAGGGAAAGATTAGAAAAGTTATTAGATTTAGTTAAAAGATCACAAACATTTATAACAACAACTGGATATGACAATTTAATTTTTGAAAAGGAAAAAAGTAAAATTTTTAATGTAGAAAATGGTAAAATCATTGGAGGATGATTTAAAATAATCTATTTGCACAATTAAATTAATTAATATAAAATATAGACAGTATCTAAATTTTTATCAAAACTGTGAATTAAATCAATTTTACAATTTAATTATTATAATTTACTTAATTTGATAACAAAAATATGAATTAGTATATTTTAATTTGAATTTAACAAACTAATTATATAGTATTTATTTTTTAGACTAATTTCTTAAGGGAGGTGAAAACACTGAAATTTGGGAAACCATTTCAGTGGAGGTCTTATGTTTTTACATATAGGTGGAGATATAGTTATACCAGAAAAAAACATCATTGCTATTTTAGATATAGAGTCAACAACTATTTCTAAGGACACAAAAGAGTTTTTGAAAATTGCTGAAGAAGAAGGTTTTATTAATGCAATATCTAGTGATTTACCTAAATCATTTATAATTACAGAAAATGATAAGAAAAGCAAAATTTATCTTTCGCCGATTTCTTCAGTAACATTACAGAAGAGATCTGGTTTTATTAGTACTATAGCAAATATTTAATATACTAATATATTAAAGTATGTCGTGGAGGAAATTATGGCAGAAGAGGCAAAAATTAGCATAAATTATGATGATAATCAAATACAAGTTTTAGAAGGATTAGAAGCTGTAAGAAAACGTCCTGGAATGTATATTGGAAGTACATCTATAAAGGGTTTACACCATTTAATTGTAGAAATAGTTGATAATAGTATTGATGAGGCATTAGCTGGATATTGTAATTTTATTAATGTAGTTATACATAATGATAATTCCATAACTGTAAGTGATAATGGAAGAGGTATTCCAGTTGGTTTAAATGCACAAAGAGGTATTCCTACTGTTGAAGTTGTTCATACTGTTTTACATGCAGGTGGTAAATTTGGGGGAGAAGGATATAAGGTTTCCGGTGGATTACATGGTGTAGGTGCTTCTGTAGTAAATGCTTTATCTGAGTATCTTATAGTTGAGGTTTCAAGGAGTGGAAATATTTATCGTCAAACGTATGAAAGAGGAGAAGTTATTTCAGCATTGGAAATAGTGGGCTCAACTGACAAAACAGGTACAAAAACAAAATTTAAGCCTGATTGTGAAATATTTGAAAGCATTGAATTTGAATTTGATATGTTATTAAAAAGATTAAGAGAATTAACTTTTTTAAATAAAGGTTTAAAAATAGTATTAACAGATGAAAGAAAAGAAGAAATAGTAGAAAAAGTTTTGCATTATGAAGGTGGTATAGTATCTTTTGTTGAATATATGAATAAAAGTAAAGAAGCTTTAAATAAAATACCTATTTATTTAGAAGGCAAAAAAGGTACATCTTATTGTGAAATAGCTATGCAATATAATGATACATATATAGAAAATATTTTCAGTTTTGCAAATAATATTCCAACAAATGAAGGCGGTACTCATTTAACAGGTTTTAAAGCTGCAATAACGAAAGTAATTAATGAATATTCAAGAAAAAATAATATACTAAAAGAAAGTGATAAAAACTTAAGCGGTGAAGATGTAAGAGAAGGTTTAACTGCAATTGTAAGTGTTAAATTAGCAGAACCACAATTTGAGGGACAGACAAAAACAAAATTAGGAAATAGTGATATAAGAAGTTTAGTTGAAAATATAATGTCTGAAAAATTAACCAGTTTTTTGGAAGAGAATCCTCAAATTGCAAAATCAATTCTTGACAAATGTTTAACAGCAGCAAGAGCTAGAGATGCTGCGAAAAAAGCAAGAGAGATCACAAGAAGAAAAAGTGTTTTGGAATCTACAACTTTACCTGGTAAATTAGCGGATTGTTCTGATAAAGATCCAAGCAATTGTGAAATTTATATAGTTGAAGGAGATTCAGCAGGCGGTTCAGCAAAACAAGGAAGAAATAGAAGATTTCAGGCAATACTACCACTTTGGGGAAAGATGTTAAATGTTGAAAGGGCAAGAATTGACAAAGTTTATGAAAATGAAAAGCTTTTACCAATTATAACTGCTTGAGGTGCTAATGTTGGAGATGAGTTTGATTCTGAAAAATTAAGGTATCACAAAATTATTATTATGGCAGATGCAGATGTAGATGGTTCTCATATTAGAACATTACTTCTTACATTTTTCTTCAGATATATGAAACCTTTAGTTGAAAAAGGATTTGTATATATTGCACAACCACCTCTTTATAAAATAGAGAAAAATAAAAAAGAATTTTATGCTTATGATGATGAGGAATTGGATAATATAATTAGAGAAAATAAATGGAATAAATCAGATTGTTATATTCAAAGATATAAAGGTCTTGGTGAGATGAATGCGAATCAACTTTGGGATACTACTATGAATCCTGATACAAGAACTATTCTAAGAGTAACTTTAGATGATGTAGTGGCAGCAGATGAAATTTTTTCAATACTAATGGGTGACAAAGTAGATTCTCGAAAGGAATTTATTCAAAACTATGCTAAACACGTAACTAACTTAGATATATAACTATCACATATCTAATTAATTAAGTAAAATAATAAATTTTATAATAAAATTTATTTCTTGAAATTTAATTGATTTAAAGATTTAAAAAAAGCAAACTATTTAATTCTTAATTATACATTGATAAAAAAAAGAATGTTTCACGTGAAACATTCTTTTTTTATGATGAAATATTTATTTATAATGTCTATATGCATAAAAAAAACCAAATTCTTTTCGTCTGAAGTTCGCTTAAAATCATACAAATTCATATTTGAGAATTAAAGTTTATTTTTTGGATATCCTTAGATGTAAAATAAATTTTAAAATGTACCAAATTTAATTGAAGCAATCAAGTTAAGGTGATATAATTATTCATAATTAATAATAGATAAAAATAGTATTTATTGATCAAAATATAAATTTATTTCAACTATTTTTAATGTTTACGATATAATGATAGAAATTAGATCAATACAACAGAAGAAATTATAAGCAAATAATTTAAGCTTATTTAAAATATTAAAAACTTATTATTTTACGGTACAAATTTTTTCTGAATATGGCAGAATCAAAAAAAATTAGTTGCTTTTTTATAAAAATCCGTTAAAGGCTCGGTATTTTAAGAAAAAAGTTGTCTTATGAAATCTTGGATATGCCATATGTTTTAAATTGTTCTAATCAGGAGGTGAATATGAATTATTAATCAATATTTTTATATTTAGAAATATTGATAGTTTTTTAGAAGAATTCCTAATGAAATCAGATAATTTATAAGGAGGTTATTAAATTGGGAAAAGTTATTACAATTGCTAATCAAAAAGGTGGAGTAGGCGTGCGTCCGTAATAGATTTTAAAATAAATATACAGATTAGAGAGAAATCTGATAATCAACTAACTTACCTTGAGTGGAAACACAATATGTGAATATGAATTATTCCAGGGAAAATAGCATGTTAGTAAAGCATATATAATTTAATAATAGTAAAAAATTAAGATATGCGAGATTAATTGTATAATATGGCCAAAGCTGAATTGCCTTAAACCCAGTTTCTTAGACGAACTACCTGTATACACTTTACTATTTGAATGAAGGTGTATGAGGATTTATATGAAAATATTTGTCTATGATTTTCATACTCTCCTAAATTCCTCCAACATATAATTAATATGTAAAAGAAATGAACGGGAGCCTAAGTTATATTTAATTATTTTAAGATTAAACGGAGATAACCTAAGTTGTATAAACAATATTGGTTACGGAGCTTTCATAGTAGTTCGAGATAGGAAAAACCTATTACATGGCGAAGGAAAGCAGGTTGTTATTGATAATTTGTGGAGGTATGCGAAATGCAAAAAGCCAAAATAGTATTGTCAATATTAAAGAATAATTCATTGAAAAGTGACTATATTTTTAAAAGACTATACAGAAATTTTTTTAATCCGGATTTTTATTTTTATTCATTTCATAATATTCAAAATGACTTTAATT
>JBDMZA010000327.1:0-9555 GCA_039770155.1 Clostridiales bacterium | reverse complement strand
GATTAAAAAAAAATTGACTAATTTACTTTATCCAACACATTGATTACAATTCGAACAATCTGTACACGTGTTCTTAGTAGGCTTGAAATAATTTTCAATACTAAATTTGTTTTGATATATTAGGTATTTATCATTATTATTAAAACATATTATATCTCTATTTATTGCAATTTTTAAAGGTATATAATATAAATCATCATCATCTATATTTCCTTGATACTCTGGGGAATAAACTTTTTTGGAGTTGTTTGCCAGAGTAACTACAACCTGATTTGATGAAGTAACAATTGATTCTAACTGTGCATCTTCTGTAAATTTTATTGAATTATTATCACCAGTTATTCCATTTGCACTTGTATCATATGCATTTATTTTTCCAATTGGAGTTTTTATATCAACTGGTGTTGAAGGTTCAAATGATTTTATTTTGCCATTTGAATAAAATGATATACCAATTCTTATTTTTTGTGCACCAATAGGGGTATTTATAATTACATTTTCATTAGGCCAAAAAGTTATACTTTTAACTTCACCACTTTCATAAAAATATAAACTAATAATTTTTGCGGTAAATGTTCCTGAAGCTAGATTTAAAGTGATTTCCTTAGCTAGACTATATTCATCATTTTCATCCCAATAACCAGTTAACTTGCCATTTAAAGGAAAAATTCTTTTTATCTTCCCACTTTTATAAAAAGTAATTAATTCAGCAGGTATATTGCCAACAGATGTTTTGATATCTGTTTGATCATTTAAAGCAATTTTACTTAATTGACCATTTTTATAATAAGAAAGTGAATTTGTGTATTTTCTTCTTACAACATTTTGTTCATATTGTGGAATTAGTAAACCAATAGGTGTTTTTAACTCATTTTTTTCATGTAGCATACAGTCTTTCAATTGACCTGTTTCATAGGTATTATATGTAATCAATTTTTCTAAAATGCCATATTCTGTGTTAAATGAAGTAATTAATTTATTGTTTTTATTACAGTGAATTTTAACTTTATATTCATTATTACTTATTTTTTCTTCGAAAATTCTCATTTCATTTTTTTCTGCGAAATTATTAAGCCATTTTGGGACATGACTACAGTAAATATTTAGTATTTTGAATTTTTTTTCTTTTAAAAATGGCAATAATATATTTTTAGAAGTTAATGTAGGTTGTTCAAGCATTATTTTAGTTAAATTTATTGAACTAGTACCATCACAGCTTATTTCAGGTACGGGGATTTTATATTTAGGAGCTTCTTCTAATGTTGATTTTAAAATAATTTTCTCTGAATTTTCAACGATGTTTAATACTTGATCAACTTTTTCATCGATTTCATAAACTTGAATATTATTTAATTCAAGTAAATAATATAATTGTCCAATGACTTTTTTTGCAACAAAAATATCACACTTACCTAATTTATTAATCATATCTGAGATAAGTATTTTTGAATTCCTTGCTGATTTAACATTTCCTAAAGAAAATTTAAATTCATTTTGTAATTTCCATTTAAACTCATATTCAGAATTTTTAGAATAAATTTTTATAATTCCACTATCTTCTATTGAGGCTGTTTTATTATCATGATTTATAAATAATGCAATTGTTTTCATTTTCATCTCTCCCTTAAAATATTTACTTTTTAAAGATTTAATATATTTATGTATTAAATAAATAAAGCTGCAAAAACCTTATTTTAAAATAAAGTTTTGCAGCTGCTTGGCTTTTATTTGAATACAACAATGTATTTTATTCACTTAGGGATATCCAAAAAACAAATCTACATTCTAAAATAATGAATTACATGATTTTAAAAATGTGATATTATTTTTTTATGGTCTCCTATAATATCTAATTATAATAAAAATTGTTCATTTATGCAATGTTAATAATTGATGCTCAGTATTGTATTAGGTAGAATCAAAAAATAAACTAGTCAATTTTTTTAAAAAATCCGTTAAAGTATCGGCATTTCCAGAAAAAAGTTGTCTTATGAAATTTTTGATTATGCCTTATACATATAGAAGTATTAGAATGCTATATAGTAGATAAAACTTTCATGAAAGAAAAAATTCTTTTATAGGATAGATTATAACAGAATTTTGTAAAATTGAATTTTTTCATTACATACATTATAATAGTACTTAGGGATATCCAAAAAATAAACTCAAATTTTCGAGTATGAATTCGCACGATTTAAGCGAACTTCAGACGAAAAGAATTTGGTATTATTTTTTAGGGATTTCTTTTGAATTTCGCTAAATTATATTATATTTCAGTCAGTTTACTTTATTTATTGTACAAAAATTATTAGATGTTTAGGGATGGGTGTTTTATGTATAAAATTTTAGTTGCTGATGATGAAGTAGTTGAAATAAAAGCTATCAAATATATAATTAACAAAAGTATGGCTAATATGTTTGAAGTCTTTGAAGCGTCAAATGGAAAAGAACTTGTTGAAAAGGCTTTTCATATAAAACCAGATATTATAATTGTGGATATAAAGATGCCAGGAATTAATGGATTAGAAGCTATTGCCATGATAAAAGAAACATTGCCTAAATGTAGAGTTGTTGTAATGTCTGCATATAATTATTTTACATTTGCAAAAGAAGCTTTGTCTTTAAAGGTTGATGAATTTTTAATGAAACCTGTTCCAGCTGATACGATGATTAAATGTTTTAAAAAGTTAATTGATCTTATTGAAATTAATAGAATTAATGAAATAAAAAATGAAGAAATGAATCTTAAACTTAATAATTTAACACATTATATGGAAGAAGAATTAATAATGCTTTTTAATTCTGGTGAAGTAAAAGAGAGTTTAGTAGAAGAATTTTTTAATGTTTTGAATGTAAATTATAAATCATTTATGTTTTTAGCTATTGAAATTTGTGAAAACAATGATGATGTAAATGAAAATTTTAAAAAGAAAGTATATAGTGAAATTGAAAAAAGATTGAAAAAGCAATGTAAATATACACTAAAAAATATTGTGTGTAATCAATTTTTTATATTGTTAGTTTTTGATATTGATATTAGTAAAAACAGTATAAATGATATATTATTTGATACGATTGAGGAAATTAAAAAAGAATTTAATACTAATTTGATAATAGGCATAAGCGATTACTGCAATTTAATCAGTGATATTTCAAAATCTTTTTTTCAGGCTAAAATTTCTTTAAAACAAAATAAAAAAGAAAATATAACAAAATATGGAGAATGTGATAATGACAAGTTTGCTAATTATCCTCTAATTAATGAAAAGAAACTTATTAAAGAATTTATCCTTTGTAATAAAGAAGAGGTTTTAGAGATATATGATGAGTTAGTAAATTGGATAGTTAATAATAGTGATAATTTAGATAAAATTAAAGAAATTATTTATGAGATATTGCATTCAACAATTAGAGAAGCTGCTTTAGAATTAAAATATATGGATTTTTATAGAGATTTACAATCATATAAGGAGAATTTATTTAGTCTTGATACAAAAACTGAAATTAGAACATATTCAAAAATGTTTCTAAAAGAAAAAATCAAAGAATTTATAGAACATAAGAAATTAAATAGTATTTCATTTTCTTTTTTAATTAAAGAATTTATTAATAAAAATTATTCAAGTGATATAACATTAGAGAATGTATCTAAAGTTTTTAAAATAAGCCCGTACTATTTAAGTAAAATATTCAAAAAAGAAGAAAAAATTAATTTTATAGATTATTTAACTGAGTTTAGGATGAAAAAAGCATGTGAATTTTTAAAATTATCAAAAAATAATGTGAAAGAAGTTTGTTATTTGGTTGGTTACAATGATCCTAATTATTTTACTAAAGTGTTTAAACGTATTTGTGGTGAAACTCCAAGCAGTTATAGAAAAAATAATTTATAATAATACCTAAATTCTTTTCGTCTGAAGTTCGCTTAAACTATGAGAATTCATACTTGAGAATTAGAGTTTATAGTTTTGAAGGTGGAGATATTGGATAATAAAATTATACAAGAATATTTAGAATACTTGAACTTGATTCATCAATTTTCTGTATTTGAAAATGCTGTCAATACTCAAAGACTCATCCAAAATATTTCTAATTTACTAAAATATAAATTTATTAGAAAAGATGAAATTGTTACATTAAAAGACGAAATATCTTTTGTTGATGTAATTTTAGAAATTTTTATAGGAAAATATGGTGAATGTGTAAATTATAAAAGCGAAATAAATGGTAATATTACTGATGTTTATATTCCTAATTATTCAGTATTAACTTTTGTAGAGTGTTCCTTGTTTAATAGTTTTGAATCTAAGGAAAATAACTTAAATTTAAATCTATGTATAGATTATTTTGAGAGAAATATTAAAATAAAAATTCAAGATGATAATACTGCAAATGAATATAGTAAAGAAAATACACATCTTATTGATTCTGTAATATTTAAATACAATTCTTTTTTTTCAATGGATAGTTTAATTGATATAAATTTTAATGTTAATAAAAATACAATTGTTAAAATGGAAATTCCAAAGATTTTATAATGAGGTAAATATATATGTTTTATTTCCCTAAAAAATTTATAAATGTTTCGATAAAGAAAAAACTGATTTTTTTTACTGTAAGTATTGTGATAGTTTTAAGTTTGTTTAACATTTATTTTTATTATGCTTTTTATAAGTCTACAAATGAGTATAATACTATATTAAGAGAGTATAGTGATATTAATAATTTATCTATAAACCTTCTAGAAAGTAAAGAGAGTATATCAAAGTATATAAACCCCTATAGTGAATATATTGGTGATGAACATGAACTTGAAAATTATGATTACAATATTATGCAATCTGAAAATTTGATAGATACTTTAATGAATTCAAGTGAAACTCTTGATACATATTTGTTAATAAGAGCTATAAAAAATTCCTTTTCTGAATATGATTCATCTATTAAAAAAATATTAGATTTAAAACAAGACGAAAATAACTATAATGAATTTTTAAGAATAAAAAACAATACAAATTATATAGAGCAATATATAAGACAGTTGATTGATGTTAAATTGTCTGAAGGGGCATGGTATCAAAATGAACTATCTAAGTATGTAAAAAATATTCGTAAGACATATATAGTTGGTGTATCTTTAATGATAGTATTAAGTTTTATTTATATTATTGCTTTTTCAAATAATATAAGTGTACCTATAAAAAAATTAACTTTTTTTGCAAAGAATATTTCAGAAGGTATGTTTAAAAAGGAAGAGTTAGTTTTAAATTCATCAGATGAAATAAATATTCTTGCCAAAACTTTAAATCAAATGGCAAGTAATATTGATATTATGATAAATTTAGAAAGAAATTTAATGAATGAAGAACTTATGAGAACTAAAATATCAAATGAATTAAGTAAAGCAAAATTTTTATCGCTTCAATCACAAATTAATCCACATTTTTTATTTAATACATTAAATGCAATTTCAAAATATTCAATGTTTGAAAATGCTAATAAAACAACAAAGTTAATTGAAGCGTTAGCAGTTATTTTAAGATATAATCTTGGAAGTGTTAAAAAACATACATTGCTAAATGATGAATTAGAAATTGTAAGAAAATATGCTATTATTCAAAATTCAAGATTTGGAAATAAATTTAAATTTGAAATTATAAATAAATTAGAAAAAGAGATAGTCTATATACCAAGATTTATTATACAACCGCTTGTAGAAAATTCTTTTATTCATGGTTTAGAAGCGAAAGATAAGAGGGGAAAAGTTAGAGTTAAAATAAAATTTAGCAAATATGACAAAAACACAGTGATTATAAAGATTATAGATAATGGAGTAGGTATATCAAAAGATGAGCTTTTAATTATGTTTGATGAAGATAAAAATTTGAAGGGTGATACCACAGGAATCGGACTTAATAATGTTCGAACGAGGATTATATTATATACAGGAAGAGAAGATTCATTTGTGGTAAGGAGTAAAGTCGACTGGGGTACAATAATAACCATAAAAATTAATATCCTAAGGAGAACCTAAAAAATAATACCAAATTCTTTTAGTCTGAAGTTCGCTTAAACCATGCGAATTCATACTCGAGAATTGGAGTTTATTTTTTTGATATCCATTAGGAAGCCCTGAAAAAAACAATAGTACATGAAATGTAATCACATATTTGATAGTTGTTTTTATTCAAATATGTGATTACATAAATATTCCAAAAGAAGATATTTATGGCATTAATAAATTTGGTAAAAAAGTTGTAAACTGTGGTACAAAAGTTACGAAAAAAAGTGCTATAACCATTGCAACATAAAAAGGTATAAGTGCTTTTGTAGTACCTTCAATAGTTGTTTTACCGACAGAACATCCAACAAAGAGAGCAGAACCAACAGGTGGAGTACAAAGACCAATAGCCAGATTTAAAACCATCATTACACCAAACTGAACAGGATCCATTCCTAATTTATCGACAACTACAGGATACAAAATAGGTGTACATATTATTATAAGTGGTGCCATATCCATTATACAACCTAAAAGTATTAACATTAGATTTATTAAAAGCAATAATAAAATTGTATTTTCTGTTATTGTTAGTAAAGTTCCTGTAACTTTTGAAGGTATTTGTAGCATAGCTAATAAACTACCAAATGCACTTGCAGCCATAATTAAACTCATAACAACAGCTAAAGTTTTAAGTGAAGAAAATAGTATTTTATTCATATAACTGATTTTTATTTCTCTATATACAAAGAATGTAATTACGAAAGCATACAAACAAGCGAAAGCTGCGGCTTCAGTTGCAGTAAAAATTCCAAATACAACTCCTCCAACAACAATAAGTGCAGTAATTAATCCTAAAATAGCATCTAAAGTTATTTTAATTGCTTCTTTAATAGATACTGATTTTTCCTTTGGATAACCTTTTTTAATAGAAATTATAAAACAAATTATTGCTAAACAAAGACCTAATAAAATTCCAGGAATATAACCACCTAAGAAAAGTTTTCCAACTGATACGCCACCAGCAGCTAAAGAAAATAATATCATATTGTGACTGGGTGGTATAATAACACCTTGGCAAGCACTTGAAACCGTTACTGCAACTGAAAAGTCCTTATCATAACCTTTCTTTTTCATCATTGGTACCACGATAGGACCTAAAGATGATATATCTGCAACAACAGAACCAGATATTCCACCAAAGAACATACTTGCTAAAACATTTACCATAGCAAGTCCACCTCTAATCCGACCAACTATTATATTAGCGAATTTTACAATTCTATTAGAAATACCACCAGCGCCCATTAATTCACCCATAATTATAAAAAATGGAATTGCCAGTAATGAAAAACTATTAACACCCCTTACCATATTTTGTACTATAGATATTAAGGTTAAATCCATATATATAGCTGTTACAATTGATGAGATAACTAATGAAAATGTAATTGGAATTCTAAATATTAATAAAACTACAAAAAGTCCTATAAGAATAGTTGTTGCTATGGTTGGATCGTAATCCATTTATATTTCCTCCTTTACTTTAGGTCTGCCTGGTATCTTAATACCAAATAGATCGATTATTGAGTAATATGCTATTAATAAACCAGAAAAAGGTACAGCCAGATACCATGTATAAGCAGGCCAGCCGGTAGCAGATAGTGTAGAACCAGAAACAATCATGATAAGCTGAATTCCATACCAAAAAAATACACAAGCCATACCAAATGTTAGAATATATATTATTTTATTATTAATTTTTTTTACAAAAGGTGATTGAAATTTAGAAATAATTTCAATATTAATATGAATTCTTTCTCTTACACCTATTGCCATCCCTGTGATTACAAAATATGTTAATGTAAGTCGTGCCAATTCTTCAGTCCATGAAAATCCATAATTAAATAGTCTTACAGTAACTTGAAGTGAAACTGTTAATAACATAATTACAAGAACTAATTTTGAAAGAAATACTATGAATTTATTTAACAATTCAAAAACTGAAATTATAAATTTCATTATATTGTTACTCCTCCTAAACAAATATTAAAGTACTGGTATTGCACCAGTATCTTTAATATTTTTAAAATCTAAAATAAATTATTATATATATTGTTTAATATTATTTTGTGTCTTGGATTTCTTTAATAATATCCATGAAATCTTTTCCTTCTTTTTCGTAAAGACTTTGAACTGATTCCTGGAATTTAGATAATTCTTTACTATCAAGTTCAGTGATTGTACAACCTGCTTTTTCAGCTTTTTCCTTTGATTCGTTTGATGTTTTTTCCCATTGAACTTTTTGATAGTCTACAGATTCTTTAGCAGCTTCTTTAATTAGTGTTATATCCTCATCAGAGACATTGTTATTTTTTAAACTGTTTGTACTGGCAATTAATAGTTCTGGTACTCTACTGTGAGCATCAATAGTATAGTATTTTGCAACTTCATAATGATTTGAAGATATATAACTTGGGAAATTGTTTTCAGCACCATCAATAACACCAGTTTTCAAAGCACTATAAACCTCACCGTAGTCCATTGGTTGTGCAATAGCACCTAATGATTCTACCATCCCAACCATTAAACTACTTTCCATAACTCTAAATTTCATACCTTTAAGATCATCTAAGGATTTAATTTCTTTTTTAGTGTTGTAGAAACTTCTTGCACCTCCATCATAATAACAAAGACCTAAAATATTTTTTTCGGAAAGTGAATCTAGCATTTTTTCACCAATTGGACCATTTAATACTTTCCACATATGTTCAGAGTCTTTGTAGATATAAGGTAATTGAAGAGCATTTAGATCTTTGGAAAATTCTGCAACTGGAGATAAACTTACTCTTGCAAAATCTATTCCTCCAAATTGAATTTGTTCAATTACTTGTTTTTCTTCTCCTAATTGACTACCTTCATAGACTTTAATTTTTACTCTTCCTTCTGTTTTTTCTTCAACCAGTTTGGCAAATTCTTTGTCTGCTAGTGTTGTTGGAAAATCGTTAGGATGAGTTTCAGCTAATTTTAATTCAATACCTGCTTTATCTTTAGTTTCGCCTTTACCTGATGTTTCATCATTTTTTGAACATCCAACAAATAATACTACTACACTAAATACTCCCAAAACTAAAAAATATAAATACTTTTGATATTTCATTTTTAAACCTCCTAGATTTTTAAACTTTTTTATGTAAGATAATTTAGTTAAAAAATAAAAATCTTTTGAATTTTTAGTATGTAAAATAAATAATTTAATTATTTATGAATTTTAAGAATGTAACCATAAAGAATAGTAAGAATCTCATTTATTAAGACCATTAATATTATGATAATATATTTTTAACATGTTTAATCTAAAAATAATTGTTAATACAGGTAATTTAATATAGTACCATTAAATAATAAATTACTAATAGAAAATTTTTGATATATAAATTTTAAAAGACAATATATTTCTATCAATTAATAAATTTTTAAATTTATTTTTGATTTTACCTAAACTGATTTGATATGAAATAAAATTAGTTTATATCTTGCATTTTTTCTTATGT
>JBDMZA010000326.1:0-4955 GCA_039770155.1 Clostridiales bacterium | reverse complement strand
CTACATACCAAAAATAAATACTCTCAAACATCCACACAAGGTACCATAATAAGACCAATGAAAATTACAAATTTAATTTTACAAAATAGTTACATTATGATTTTAGCTATTGGTATGTTGTTAGTAATTGTTTCTTTTAATATTGATTTGTCGGTAGGTTCAATAACAGCATTCATTGGTGCAATGGCAGCAATATTTATTGTTAATTTGAATATGAACTATATTTTAGCAATTATACTAGTTTTAATTATAGGAGCATTAGCAGGAGCAGTGCAAGGATTGTGGGTTGCTTATGTTAAAATTCCTGCATTTATAGTTACATTAGGTGGAATGCTTATATATAGGGGACTTTCAATGACTGTATTAAATGGAAAGTCAATTGGACCGTTTCCAAAAGGATTTCAAAATATTAGTTCTGGGTTCATTCCTGATTATTTTAATGGTACTACTTTTCACTTAACTTCAATATTTATAGGTTTTACATTGACTTTAATTTATATTTTATATGAAGTGTATAATAGAAAAAATTTATTAAAATATAATTTTGAAGTAATTGCTTTTAATTTATTATTAGCAAAAATAATTCTTATTAGTTTAGCAATTAACGCATTTATTTTTAGTTTGGCAAGCTATAAAGGGATACCAAATGTTTTAGTGTTGTTATTTATCTTAATAGTATTTTATTCTTTTGTAGGTAGTAAAACTGTCATCGGAAGGCATATTTATGCTTTAGGTGGCAATGAAAAGGCAGCGAGATTATCAGGAATAAAGACTAAAAGATTGACATTTTGGGTTTTTGTTAATATGGGTGTTATGTGTGCATTATCAGGTATAGTATTTGCAGCGAGATTAAATGTTGCAACTCCAAAAGCAGGACAAGGATTTGAATTAGATGCAATAGCTGCATGCTTTATTGGTGGAGCATCTACAGCAGGTGGAATAGGTACTATAATAGGAGCAATAATAGGTGGTCTTGTTATGGGAGTAATGAATAATGGAATGTCATTAATAGGAGTTGGGATAGATTTACAGCAAACAATAAAAGGTGGTGTTTTACTATTAGCAGTTGCTTTTGATTTATTTACTAAATCACGTGCAGCTAAAGGGTAGTAAAAAAAATAATTTCTCAGTTTATAATGTTTTTTAAATATAGTATTATATTAATATAGGATATCTAAAAGATGGAGTATAGGCGTTTTTCAATTGTGAAAAACGCTTGTATTTAGGTATTTAATTTTATTTAGGAGAGCCTAAAAAATAATACTGAATTCTTTTCGTCTGAAGTTCGCTTAAATCGTGCGAATTCATACTCGAGAATTAGAGTTTATTTTTTTGCTATCCCTTAGAGAGGATGTAATTATTATTAATAAGTATATAATTGCTTTAGATCAAGGAACTACAAATTCTAAATGTATAGTCTTTAATAAAGATACTTCAGTTGTGGGTTCAGGGCAAAAAGAATTTGAACAAATATTTCCAAGAACCGGATGGGTAGAACATGATCCTTTGGAAATCTTAGATTCACAACTAAAGGCAATAAAGAAAGCTATGAGCAATGCTAATATTAGTGAGCAGAATATAGAAGCTATAGGAATAACAAATCAAAGAGAAACAACTATTCTATGGGATAAAAATACAGGTAAACCAGTATATAATGCAATAGTTTGGCAATGTAGAAGGACTTCAAATATTTGTGATGAATTAAAGAAAAATGGTATGGAAAAAGAAATAAAAGAAAAAACTGGACTTGTAATTGATGCATATTTTTCAGCAACTAAAATAAAGTGGATTTTAGATAATGTTGAGGGAGTTAGAGAAGAAGCTGAAAAGGGAAATATATTGTTTGGGACTGTTGATAGTTGGTTAATATGGAATTTGACAAAAGGAAAAGTTCATATAACTGACTACTCAAATGCCTCAAGAACAATGTTATATAATATTTATGAATTAAAATGGGATAATGAAATATTAAGAGAACTTAATATACCAAAACAAATTCTTCCTGAGGTTAAGCCAACAAGCCATATATATTGTCATACTGATGTATCGATTTTTGGAAGAGCGATTCCAATAGCTTCAGCTGTAGGAGATCAACAAGCATCTCTTTTTGGACAAAATTGTTATCAGATAGGAGAAGGTAAAAATACTTATGGTACAGGCGGATTTATGTTAATGAATACAGGTCAAAAATCTATTGTATCGAAAAACGGTTTGGTGACAAGTATAGCATGGGGAATCGATAATAAAATTGAATATGCTTTAGAAGGAAGTATTTTTGTAGCAGGTGCTGCAATACAATGGTTAAGGGATGATCTTAAAATTCTTGATAATGCATACTTATCAGAATTTTATGCTTTATCAGTTCCAGATACTAAAGGAGTCTATGTTGTTCCAGCATTTGTAGGACTTGGAGCACCATATTGGGATCAATATGCTCGAGGTGCTATATTTGGTATTTCAAGAGGTGCTAAAAAAGAACATATTATAAGAGCAACATTGGAATCGTTAGCATATCAAACATATGATGTAATGAAGGCAATGGAGAAAGATTCTAATACTAAAATGAAGTTTCTAAAAGTAGATGGAGGTGCATGTGAAAATAAATTTTTAATGCAATTTCAAGCAGATATATTAAATATTCCAATAGAAAGACCAAAGAATTATGAACTTACAGCTTTGGGAGCATGTTGTCTTGCGGGATTAGCTGTTGGATACTGGCAAAGTAAAGATGAAATCAGAAATTGTTGTTCTATATCAGAAACATTTCTACCAAATATGAGTAATGAAAATAGAAATGAATTACTTAAAGGTTGGCATAAAGCAATTAAAAGATCAATGAATTGGATAGATTAATGATATCATATTTTGTGATTCATTATTTAAAAAAATATAGATTTATTTTTTAGGTTTTTTTTACTATGTTTTTTGGTTTTCGAAAACTAAGATTTAGTATTTTTGAAGTTATATAAGTAGTAATTGGTACTATAAGAACAATACCTATACCGCTACAAAGAATTTGGAATATTTCAGAACAAATAATTTTATTATTAATTAGTGTTGAAAATGAATATTCGAATTTACTCAAATATATGGCTAATGATAGGAATCCTCCTATAAAAGCAAAGAGTAAAGTGTTTGTCATTGTACCAATGACATCTTTTCCTATGTTCATACCTGAAGTTATTAAAGCACGGGTATGTATTTTAGGATTATTTTTATGTATTTCATTCATTGAAGATGAGATACCTATTGATACATCAATTAAAGCTCCTAAAAGTCCTATGAAAACTTGTACTGTAAAAATCTTTATAAAGTCAAGTTGAATATCAGTTGATAAATGAGAAAATGCTTCTGTTTCTTCTTGACTAAAACCTTGTAATTTTGCATTTATACCAATACTATAGGTTATTAGAAGAGTTATTATCATAGCAAATGATACTGAAAGTAGGGCTGATAGTGTTTTCTTATTAATTCCGTTCACAAAAAACAGAGTAAAGGCTACTATTACTATTGAAAATATTACAGTTACTTTGATTGAATTATATTTTTTACTTATAAGGATAATCATCATAAACAATAGAATAAAGTTAATAAATGTAGAAATAAATGTTTTGAATCCTCTTTTTCCTCCGATTGCAACTAATAAAATAAATAAAATTATTAATAATATAAAATTTGAACTCATGTTTTGATACTCCTAAATGATGGTTTTTTTATAAATAATGTGAGCACTCCTATTGTTATGGGGATACTTACAACAATTCCTATACTTCCAGCAATAGCTCTTGTGATTTCAAGATATATTTCAATACTAATGATACCTAAAATTGATATTCTATTTAATAGTAGTATTAATATAAGAGGAATACTTCCACTTATATAAGCCATTAATACAGTGGTTGTCATAGTACCTAACATATCTCTTCCAACTTCAAAACCAGATTTTATTAAGTCAATTGTTTTGATTTGCTTATTATTTTCATAAATTTCAGTCATCGAAGATGCTATGGAAACAGCATTATCAATGACTGCACCCAAGGTTCCAATTAATACTTGAATAAAAAATATATCAATTATTGAAAATTGAACTGTTGAAGGTAAACCTGTGAAATAGTCCATTTCTTGATAACTTATTTCTTTGGTACCTGTTATTTTAAATACAATTAGTATAATTGACATAGTAAAAAAAATACTACAAAATGTACTACAAATTGCAGAGATTGTTTTTTTGTTTATTCCACCCACAATGGGAACAGAAAACACTACAAATAATATGCACATAAATATAGATATTAAAAGTGTATTAAATCCTAATAAAAGTAGTTTTACAGTTAAAATAAAGATACCTATATTTACTGCTAAAATTAAAAGTGATCGTAAACCTTTGAATCCGCCTATTAGTATTAATACTAATATAAATAAGTATAAGACATAAAAAATATATTTATCTCTTCTATAATTTTTAATTACTGCATTTTTAAGAGTTCCTTTTTTGTCTTTTGTAATATTTAAAATAACCTCATCATTTTTATCATAATCTATATTGAATGCCTGAGAAGAATAAAATTTATTTTTTATATAAAAATTTTCATTCTTAAATTCTCCATTTAATATTTTTATTTTTAAAGTTTGATTGACAAAACTTTCATTTGTTTGATCTTTCCCAGTAATCTCTTTTACAGCCAATATTTTACCTAAGGTCTGATTTTTTGAAGTATTTAACGAAATTAATATATTAATAGTAGGTAAAAATATAACTAAACTTATTAAGAGTATAACTAATTTTTTATCAAATTTTGATTTTAATTTATTTACTAATGTATGAACTATTTTTTTTGATTTCATATATCACCACGAATTATTTTTTTTTTACTTTTTATATAGTTTATCTTATATTAGTTATTTTTTAAATATATAAATTTTATAAGATAAATTTTATAAGATAATTTTTTTAT
>JBDMZA010000325.1:0-3189 GCA_039770155.1 Clostridiales bacterium | reverse complement strand
TCTCGAGTATGAATTCGCATGATTTAAGCGAACTTCAGACGAAAAGAATTTGGTATTATTTTTTAGGTTCTCCTTAATATATAAAGGTTCTTATTGTATTTCAGAATAAGAGCCAAAATTAAATGTTATAAGGATATAATTTTGAAGATAGTAATAGCCAAATATATAGTTTTGTATATTTGGCTATTGATAAATTTAATATATAATAAAATTTAGACTATTTAATTCCACCTGACCAAGGTCCATTTACTTCTGGTATTGGTTCTGTAGTCCAGTAAGCTTTATTATCAGTTAGATGATTGCCAACTAAATAACCTTGCATCATTCTCAAAACTTCATTTCCATAAGATTGTAACCAACCTTCATTAGTTATTGTTTCAAATGTAGCATGACCAGTGTTATGATGAGCCAATGTGCCAAGTAAATATTCAACTGTAGTACGATTTGTGCCAAGTGTAGACTTAGATTTTTCTATACCTTCTGCTAAACGTTTCATACCTGCATATGTTGAAACATTTGGAACTTTAAATTGGCTAATATCTGGTGTAGGCATATATAAACTATTTAAAATATCAGCATCATATCCACCGCCAATGAAATTTGTAACAGCTGCTTGAAAAGGTCCCCAGGCATGTCCTGCACCACCTATGCCAGTTTCAAGGTTCATTTGCCAATAGCCATCTTTGCCTGATTCTCTTGACATATCAGCAAAGTGGAAAGCTAAAGCTTCATCTTTTGTCATTGCTAAATCTGTTTCATATAACTCTTTGAATTGTGGAAATAAATCATATGTTTTACTAACCCATGCTTTTAATTCAGGAACTGTTGGTTCCATTGATAAGTCTGGTAGAATACTTAAATCAGTTGGATTTTCAACATCAGCTGTTTTTTCAACATCAGTTGTTTTTTCAGGTGTTGGTGGATTAGTAATATCAGGTTCTGAAGTATCAGGTTCTGTAGTATCAGGAAGTGCTGTTTCAGAAATAGGAGTTGTGGTAGTATCTTTTGATGTTTTACCATTTAAAACAATATCACTAGGGATACTATTACTGCCACTGTAGTTTATAAGAAAACCAAAATTAACAGTACTTCCAACATCTATAGTGGAATTCCAATCCAAGTTAGTTACAGTTACACTTGAATCATTTTGTGTGAAATCAGCACCCCACATATTTATAATATTTTGGTTTCCAGGAAATGTCCATTTTATTTCCCAACCATTTATTGTAGTTGAACTATCATTATTAATACTTACATTGACAATAGCACCGGTTTCCCAATCGTTTTCAATATTATATGTTACTGCACTAGCTCCAAAAACATTAATTACAAACAACACTGTAATTATTGCAATTGTTAAAATAATTATACTGCCACCAAAGACTAGTGATTTCTTCTTTTTAATAATTTTAGTCATTAATTAATTGCCCCCTAATAAAATAATTTTTATATGATAAATTAATTATATCATATGTAAAAAATTTACCATATTGTAAATAAAAAAATAAATTTTCATATGATTAAAATCTTAATATAAGTTTGGTAAAATTTAAGATAACCAAATAGACTTATTTAAGGTGTATAATTTAAACTGGATTTATTTTTAAATCAAGAATTTTTATCCATTGGTATTTTTAAAAATTCATATACTAAAGGATCAGCATATTTTAAAGAAAATCCCAATTGCTCAGAAGCTGCTCTACATCCGGCCCAACATTTTTTATAAATTTTGCATTGCTCACAAACTTTAGGAACTTCTTCTTGCCATTCTTTAATGTAATCACTTTGTAGTAATTCTTCAAATGTTGCTTTGTAAATATTACCAATAATATGTGGAGAGTGATTACAAAACCTAATATTTCCTTCTGGGTCAAGTGTCCAAGAACGATTTAATTCACGAGGATAACATGCTGAAAATGGTATATTTGGATAGTTTTCTGGATTAAGAACACAAAATGGTGTGCAAACATTTGACGAAGCCTTGATTTTAACTTTATTTATTGTAGTATTTGCTAATTTGAAAGCTTTTTGCAGTTCTTTTATTGAAAGACCTATTTCTGATTTTTGCTTAATACCCTCACCACCAATGTTAAAACGGTTAAGCATAATTTGATTAATACCGAGTTCTTTTATAAATTGTATTGTCCTTGGCAAACTTTTATAGTTGATTTTGGTAATTACAATAACAACAACTACACTGCCTTTTAATGAAAGTATAGTTTTTACACTTTGTACAGAATTTTTCCATGAATTTTTTATTCCTGAAAGTTTATCATGTTCAGCAAAATTATACGAATGAATAGGTATCTCAAAAAGATTTACGCCACTTTCAATAAGCATTTTGTAGTCATGACGTTCAGAAGCAGAACCATTTGTAATAAGTACCACTTGTTTCTTTTTCATTTTACAAAATAAAATAATTTCAGGTAGTCTTCTAAAAAGACTAGGTTCACCTCCAGAAAAAGCAATAGTATCAAGATTTGCTTTTTTGAATAAATGATTTAATGTTTTTTTTACCATACTATATGAAGAAACAGGAGGAGACTTATAATCTTTGGCTTTCCATATATTGTAACAATATTTACAATTATAGTTACAAGATGGTGTTATTTCATAAACAATAAATGGTATATTTATTTTATTTGTTTTTTTAAAAAGCATTTAATTTCCACCCCAATTAGAAAGATTAAATTCTACTTTAAAATAAGAAGCAGAACTTAATCTGATATTTTTGTTATTTAATTAAGGCAGAATCAAAAATTTCATAAGACAATTTTTTTCTGAAAATATCGATGGTTTAACGAATTTTTAAAAAAAAGTTGACTAGTTTATTTTTTGATTCTGCCTAAGGCCTAATCAATAGTAATATTTTTAGGTTTCTCATTAATACCATTATGTGTAAGATTGAATCCGATATTAACAGATTCATTAACAAGAATCTTTGAATTCCAAGAAGCATTTCTAATAGTTACCTTACTACCAATTTGATTGTATGAACCTCCCCATAGGTTTGTTATTTTTTGATTATCAGGAAAATCAAATGATAGTTCCCAAGCATTAATTGAGGATGTTCCAGTATTTGTTATTATAATTTTAATTGTTGCACCAGTTTTCCAATTACTTTGGATAATATAATCTATATCAACTTGAACAGATGTAGGTAATGTAGGTGATATTGTATAAGGAGGA
>JBDMZA010000324.1:0-3939 GCA_039770155.1 Clostridiales bacterium | reverse complement strand
TGTTATGGAAGAGATATTAGAGATAATAGAAAAAAACAGCAATATAACTACAGAAAAAATAGCAATTATGACAAATAAAACAGTCAAAGAAGTTGAAGATATATTAAAAAAATGTGAAGAAGATAATATAATTTTAGGATATAATACAATGATAAATTGGGAGAAAACAAAAAAAGAAAAAGTACAAGCGATTATTGAAGTAAAAGTAACACCACAAAGAGGAGAAGGTTTTGATAAAGTAGCTGACAGAATATATAAATATCCTGAAGTAATTGATTGTTATCTTATGTCAGGAGGCTATGACATTTCTGTAATTATAGAAGGTAAAACTATGAAAGACGTAGCACTTTTTGTTGCTCAGAAATTAGCACCAATGGAGGCTGTTTTGAGTACTTCTACACATTTTGTTCTTAAAAAATATAAGGATAAGGGAATAGTTTTTGAAGAAAAGGATATTGATGATAGGGAGGCTGTGATTCTATGAATATGTCCGACAAAATAGTGGATTCTGTAAAAAATGCTCCTCCATCAGGTATTAGAAAATATTTTGACTTGATAAATGAGATGAAAGATGCTATATCACTAGGTGTTGGAGAACCAGATTTTGTGACGCCTTGGAAGATAAGAGAAGAAGGTATTTATTCATTGGAGAAGGGACATACTCATTATTCAAGCAACTCAGGTTTTGCTGAGCTAAGAGAACAAATTTCTAAATATTTATATCGAAAATATGGATTAAAATATGATTCAAAAACTCAAACTTTAGTGACAGTAGGTGCAAGTGAAGGAATAGATCTAGCTCTTAGAACTTTAGCTTCAGATGGAGATGAAGTTATTATACCAGAACCAAGTTTTGTATCATATCAAGGTTGTACTATGTTTACTGGTGCTAAAGCTGTTACAATAGATTTGAAAAATGAAGATAATTTTAGATTAAAAGCAATTGATCTTGAAAAGACAATAACTAAAAGAACAAAAGTTATTATATTACCATTTCCTAACAATCCTACAGGTGCGATATTAGAAAAAAAAGATTTGGATGATATAGTTGAAGTGTTAAAAGATAGAGATATAATTGTTATATCAGATGAAATTTATTCAGAATTAAATTATAGTGGAAAACATATATCTATTGCAAGTTATCCTGAAATGTATGAAAAGACAGTAGTTATAAATGGATTTTCAAAAGCTTATGCCATGACAGGCTGGAGACTAGGCTATGTATGTGGACATCCTGAATTAATAAGTGCAATGCAAAAAATTCATCAATATTCTTTAATGTGTTCACCGACAACAGCTCAATATGCTGCAATAGAAGCATTAAAAAGTTGTGATGATGATATAGATAAAATGATTAAAGAATATAATCAAAGAAGAAGATTAATGGTAGATGGATTTAGAAAATTAGGTTTGGAATGCTTTGAACCAATGGGAGCTTTTTATGTATTTCCATCAATAAAATCATTAAATATAAAATCAGATGAATTTTGTGAAGCAGTATTAAAAGAAGAGAAAGTTTTGATTGTACCTGGAAATGCATTTGGTAAATGTGGAGAGGGATTTTTTAGAGCAACATATGCTAATTCAGTAGAAAATATTATTGAAGCCATGAAAAGAATAGGTAATTATATTAACAAAATAAAAGAAACATAAATATACAGATTTAGATTTTTTTATGAATTACCTAGGATAGCCGATCTAAATCTTTTATTAATTTGAAAGCTATTTTGATTATGATTCAGGTTATTAGATAAAATTCTTCTTGAAATAATTCATCTGATTTTAGTGATTTTCAGATTATGTTTTTTGTATAATTGACGATAAATATATTGATAAGGCAGAATCAAAAAATAAATTAGTCAACTTTTTTTGAAAATTTGTTAAAATCGATATTTTTCAGAAAAAAATTGTCTTATGAAATTTTTGATTATGCCTCATCAAAAAGTCTGCATTTTTGATTATCAAATTACTGGAATAAATCAAAAATATATATTGTAATTTTCTAAATTTTCCAAAATATAAAAAATAAAAATTAAAGAATATTAATGCCTAGATATACCAAAAAATATATGGGAGTTTTTTGATGAATGAAAAATTAAATTATTTAAAAAAGTTTAAAGCGAATATTTTATTGACAGAAAACACAATTAAAGATGGTATATTTTTTACAGAAAATATTATTATTATGGCTTTTATAGATAGAGATATAGTTGATAAAAATATTTGTATAAATTATATGAATCAAAATTATTATGTTAAAAATAAGGATTTGATAAATTTAGATTATGGGAAAAGGGATAGTAAATTAATATCAGTTATTTATATTAAAGAAAAAATTAATTTCTGTAGTAAAAATACCTTAAATGATAACTCTATAAATTATATATCTGAGTTGTTTAATTTTGATTATGGAATAAATAATGATGAGTTAAAAGGTATTATTTTAGAAAATATGGCTATGGCATATTATTTAAATAATAGTGAAGAATCTATTGATAATTTTAAATTATCTTTATTAAGTTATAAATTAGCAAATTCAAAAGAAGGTGAAGCATCTTGTTTGAGTAATTTAGCTAAAGTTTATTTAGACGAGAATAATTTTGAGCAAGCATTAACTTATTTTAGAGATTCTTTAAAGATATATAAAAGTATGTTTAATGAATTTGGTGAATCATCCATACTAGGGAATATTGGGCTTATATATTATAAAAAGGGAAATTTTGATTCAGCTATAAATTATTTATTAAAGGCGTTAAAAATACATAAATTAATTGATTATAAAATGGGGATAGCCTCTGATTATAGTAATATTGGACTTATATATCTTGATAAGAATAATTATAATAAAGCATTGGAATACTTAGAAGAATCATTAAAAATTGATTTGGAACTAACTAATATAAAAGGAATAGCATCTAATTATAGCAATATTGGACTTATATATAGGGATAAAAAAATGTTTTCAAAAGCACTAAATTATTTTAAGAAAGCTCTTTCAACATCAAAAGAAGTGGGTTATTTGAAGGGTGAGTCAGCAGCTCTAGGAAATATTGGATTGATATTGCATGATATTGGTAATTTTGACGAAGCTATAGATTACCATAAAAAAGCGTTAAAAATAGACAAAAAAATTGGAAATAGATCAGGAGAAGCTAATGATTTAGGTAATATAGGTCTCATTTATTATGAGAAATTTGAATTGGAAAAAGCTTTAAAATATTTATTAAATACATTGAAAATTTCACAGAATATTGATTCAATTCAAATAAATATTGCAGCTTTAGGAAATATTGGTTTCATTTATTTTGATAAAGGTGAATACAAAGTAGCTTATGATTATTTAAAAGAAGCCTGCGAACTTTTGGAAAAAAATAATATGAAATCTGGTTTGAAAAATTTCAAAAAGATACTAAATGAAATCGAATATAATTTATTGGAGATATAAGAATAAAGACCTTAAGATTAAATCTTAAGGTCTTTATTAAATTAAAAACATAAATTAGGAGAACTTTAATAAAAATAATCTATCCAAGTCATAAAAAGAAAAACAGTGAAAAATCTTTAAGGAATGACTATGAAAAAAGTATAGCATCATTTTGAAACAATGTAATTACAACAAAGTATAAATTTATGTACTACACAAGTATTATTTTTTAGAATATTATAAGTAATTCAAAAAAATTAATCTATGTTAAGTACAATCAAAAATTTTATAAGATAGTTATAAGTTAGTTTTTTGTAACTTTGATTGAATAGTTTAATTCTTTGATTATGTAAAAAATAAATTTTATTACTAAAAAAGTTGTAAACATTGTTTAAAATAATTAAAATAAAGTATATAACGCATAATCAAAAATTTCATAAGACAATTTTTTTCTGAAAATATCGATGGTTTAACGAATTTTCAAAAAAAGTTGACTAGTTTATTTTTTGATTATG
>JBDMZA010000323.1:0-5920 GCA_039770155.1 Clostridiales bacterium | reverse complement strand
ATATTAAAACTATTCAAAAAGAACATGATATGGAAATTGAAACTTTAAATAAAAAGATATCAAATTTAGAAACTGAAATCGATTGGCTAAAAAAAAATCTAGTCAAATTGTTATACGCCAATAAAATTGTCATCATGTAAGCCAAAAAAAATGGCAAAAAAAATCTGAATTTTAAAAAAATCCAGATAAAAGTAAAGAGACAAAAAGACTAACATATTATGGAGAATATGTATTTTTAGACTCAATTTCATCATTAATAGCAGCTTCATCTATACCTAATTCTACAACAGCACTCTTTAGACAAGCTTTAAAATAATTTTTAGTATGAAAAATTTTTTAACTTTACTAGGGTGTGTTTGAAAAATCAGATTATAAAATAAATACCAAATATGCTAGAATAAAATAAAAAGAAGAATGGAAGAGAAAAATGACTACTAGAAGGCGTTATGAACTATCAGATGAAGAATGGGACAAAATAAAAGGTTTATTTCCTAATAAATCTGGCAAGAGAGGAAGACCAGCAAAGGACAACAGATTTATGCTAAATGCAATAATTTGGATTGCAAGAAGTGGTGCACCATGGAGTGATTTACCTGAAAGATATAGTCCTTGGGAAAGTGTATATAGTCGATTTCAAAAGTGAATTAATGACGGAATAATTGATAATATATTCAGAGTACTGACACTTGAATCAGAATGAGAAGAACTAAGTATAGATAGTACAATAGTACGAGCCCATCAAGCTTCAGCTGGCTTAAAAAAAGGGCTGAAAAAGCAGAAATAGGTAAAAGTCGAGGAGGTTTGAGCACAAAGATTCATGCGATCGTAGACGAAATAGGTTATCCAATATATATATAAATAACAGAAGGTCAAGAATCTGATAGCATACATGGAATTGATGTATTATCGCATGTTAATATAGAAGGAAGCAATGTTTTAGCTGATAAGGGATATGATCCAGATAAAATTATAGATTATATATATGAAAATGGTGGAGAACCAACAATACCTTCAAAAGTAAATCGAACAGTTCAAAGAAAATGTGATTGGAGTCTTTATAAAGAAAGACATCTTGTAGAATGTTTCTTTCAAAAATTAAAAAATTATCGTCGAATTGCCACAAGATATTACAAATCCGCATCTTCGTTTTGGGGATTTATTTGTATTGCATGTATATGTATTTCTATGAAATAATTAGCTTTTGATTTTTCAAACATGCCCTAGGATGATTTAGGGTTACCTGTAAAGACAAATTAATAGCTTATTTTTATAATTTAATATTCCAATATTAATTACGATTATATTATTTTTCCTAACATCATCAAAATTGAATAAGAGCCAATATAAAATGAGTTATTTTTCTAGGAAAATTTTTGACTCTCCAGTACTGTAGATAGAATGATGTAAAAGATTAAGAAGGTGAAAAAATGCGAGTTTCAAATAATAAAGAAAAGTATTTAAAATATTATTTTGAGAGTATACATTTTATGGGTAATTTGCAAACAAGTGAATTGAATACAATGTCAGAGATGAATGGACAAGGTGCTGAGTATATTTCTTGTTCATTTGATCCAAATGATGAAGACTATATTGATGGATTTGTTACTTTGTTTTTTTGGAAACCAGCGGATAATGAGGATACAAAAGTAGTTGTAGAGAATAATTTGTTTTATGAGTATCTTTTGAATGTTTGTAAAAATCATTTATCAAAAATTCCAAATGATAAAGAAAAAATACAAAATTGCCTTGAGAAAATAAAAGTACATCTTAAGTTATAAGAGAAAATAAAATCTAAAAATTTCGAAATCTTTTATTTAAACAAATTTCAGGGTTTTTATTTGTATTAGTCTAAAAATATGTTATTAATCGACCATGTGCATAAACTTGATGTGTAGCATTAGACATTGAATGGAAGCTCTGAGGTGGAAACTTTAGTGATAAAGAAGTTAGGAAAATGGGTTATAATCTGACGGGAGTTATTAAGTCAATTGTTGGAAAATTCTTTAGTGGTGTAGCTGCAGCAAAACTACTATTAATTTTAAATAAAACAGCTAAAGGTTCAAAACTAGTTAAGAAATTGTCTGCTGCTAATGGTAAGTTGAAAGGTAAGATTAAGAAAATAAAGAATTAATTAACATAAAAGGCTAAAAAAGCTAAAAAGGCTAAAGAGAAAGCAAAGGAATTAAAAAGAAAATCAGCAGAAAAGGCTAAAAAAGCAAAAGAGAAAGCTTTGGCTTTAAAGAAAAAGGCAAAAGATAAGGTTACTAAGAAAAAATCAGATTCAAATGATAGTAAAAAAGTAAGTAGTTCAGATAATAAAACAAAAGAAGATAGTGACACAAGTAGTGATTCTAATGATGATGTTGATAATGATTTAGATGATGAGAGTGATACCATTGATGTTAATTCGAATGTTGAATATAATGAGGGGACTGGTTCTGATTCTGAAATAACTAATGAAAAAAAGTTACTTACTGGTGATGATTGGAATAACTATTTTAAAAATACATATGGTTCCAAAAATGTTCAATGGGAAAGTGCAGTTAAATCTATGGATGATATACTTGATGTTCCAAGTGATATAACTAAATTAAAACCTCAACAACTAGCAGATTTAGCAAAAAAAGAAGGGTGGGTAGTAGAACCACTCGGAAAAGGAAGAAAGGCTGGAATTCCTTTTGAAGAAGGTGGAGGTATGTCAATAAGAAAATTAAATCCAGATGGTATACCTACTGGCGAATATATTCAATATCACCCAGGAAGTACTTATCATGATAGTATTCCTTATTATAAAGTTTCTTATGGTAATTACAAAGGTCCAAGAAGATTTGAATTGGGTGGAGGTGTAGTAAAATAAAATGTTAGATTTAAATAAAGAATTAAAAAAATATATAGAAAATGTTATTGAAGCAACTAAAATAATTATGGCTTCATATGAAGAACAAAAAAGTATGTTTTCTGAAAATTTTCCGATAGCAGATGAAATAGCACTTAATTTTAGTGACGAAGTAGTTTATCAAGTAGAATATTTCAAAAAGAATAATCTTATAACAGATATTCAATATCAAAAGATTAAGGCATTAGATGAAAAATTAAATTTTATGAGTAGTGACAAATCAAAAGATTATTGGTCAATAGAAGCTTTGAAAACTTTTAACGAATGGGCAGAATGTAGAGAATTAGCTAAAAAGATTTTAAAAGAATTTATAAAGTAATAAAACGTAAAAAATGTTAGATATAAAACATCTAACATTTTTTACATATTACTAAATTAAACTAAAAGTACTTTTCAAAAATATTTCCATCAGTGTTTAAAATACAAAGATATTTATAATTGCCTCTTATCGGGTTTTGGACTGATAATTATTCACGAAACAAATAGCCATAAAAGCGAGTCAAGTAGACTCTTTCTGTGAACTTTGTAATTGCAAATAAATTCAAAAAAACAAGATATGTGTGCAACTTATCTTGTGATATTCCTCTATGAGGTCTTAACCAAGAACGTAGTAAGGACCATGCACCCTCGATTGTGTTAACATGAACCTCACAAAATCCATCTCCATCCTCATCTCATGCAAACTCGCTCTTTCCATGATTGACACTTTTATGTAAAAATCCCATTCTACTAGTCTATCATAGATCGAATATTCATCAGTAAATTAAATGTGCAAAACTCTACTGTAGCTTTTATAATAGGTTGTATGGTCTTTTGTTGAACATTATGAAGCATATTTATGACAAGCTTACCTCCACGTTTAATCATTCTAAATACTGGAAGTTTTTCTCTTTCTAATGTACCTCATCCTCTTGCGCATTTAAGCCTATTTCTTCTTGTTTTTCGCCCTTTTTTTAACCTCATTGGGTTGTCCTTTATATCCAACTACTATACACTTCAGCAAATTCAACTTTGCCTTTCAACTTCACTTCATGTCTTTTAATAGCTATGGCTTCTCTAAGTTTTGTTGTCATGCATTGTATCCATTTGACATAAATCAAGTTCTTTTGCAATTTGATTGTTTGATAAATTTAGTCCCATAAAATATAGACATACTATCCAAGTAGTTAATGGTTGATTCAAGAATATTTTCATCAGTCCGAAATACGATAAGAGTCATTTTTTTAACTTGTCTAATCAAAAATTTCATAAGACAATTTTTTGATGTTCCTAGATTACTTGAGAGTTGAAAGTAATACCCAATTTATACTAATAGCAACCTTTATATTGGCTAAGTTGAGTATTGCAGGAACTTTAAAATCAATAAGTAATAAATTTTTATAAAAGTTCCTATTATATTTCAGATTCTAAACTCCAGTATTTTAAACAGTTTTGAAATCCAATGTAAATTTATGGTATAAACTTTTCACTCTCAAGATAAATTAATAGCAAATTATTTTTTTTCTGTTATGAAAATCTTATAGATAATATTAGTTTGTTAATACAAATATTTTATTGGCTGCTAAATCAATAAGTGATCTTGGGAGTCCTCACCTAATGCAGATAGCATTGTTAGGTATAATTCAATCAGAGGATTTTGAAAATGAAATTCTAAAACGGCGAGAATATGTACAAAGGAAAAAAGATATTGCTATTAAAGCATTAGATAAATATTGTAATAGTGATATATTATATACAATTCTATTAGGTGGATTATCAATATGGTTAGAACTTCCAAAAGATATTGATCCTGAAGAACTTCTCCAAAAAGCACGAGAATATAAATTGAATTTTTTGCCAGGGCATATCTTTTTTTCATCAAATTATAATAAAAATTATTTACGTCTTAGTTATTCTCATTTAGCTGATGAATGTATTACCAAAGGTATTCAAATTTTGTGTGAATTAATTGATAATTATTAATAAAAAAATTTTGACAAAAAAGCATTTGACATGATGAACAAAATGTACTAATATAGTTAATACAGTACATTTAATTATTGTGTGATTGGAGTAAGCAATGAATAAGAAAGCAGAAAAAATATTAAGTAAAACGACGGATTTGTTTATTAAAAGCGGTATAAAAAAAATTACAATGGATGAAATAGCTAAGAATTCAAATGTATCTAAAGTTACGATATATAAATATTTTACAGATAAAGAAACTTTATGCATGAATATAAGTAAGTATATTTTTTCACACTACAAGATTGAATTAAATAATATAGTTGATTTAAACATTCCTATATCAGATAAACTCTATTCTTGTTTGGGAATAGTAAGTGAGTTTGTAAACAGTAATAAATTTGCTTTATGTGATGAACTATCTAAATACAGTGATGAAGTACAAGTCGAATATGAGATGTATTTGAAGATATATAAAAATACCATAATGAATCTCATAGAGAGTGGTAAAGAAAATATGTTAATCAGAAAAGATGTTGATAGTAATATGATTTTTTATTATATAGATATGGGAATTGTCTATTATCAGCAAAATTCTGAATATAGAAACAAAATGTTAAATGAAAATGATTTTAAAAAGAATTTTTTGTTATTTATAATCAATGGAATTTTTGTTGAAGGACAAAAATTACTAGATGAAAGGTGAAATAAAATGGCTCAAGGCAGATTAGAATACTATATATCTTTGGCAAACGAAGGAACAAGAGTATCAATAAAAAAAATAATGAATGAATTGAATAGAAATATGACATTGATTGACTCAAAACTTATAGATTTTACTTTGGGAAATGTTATAAACGAAGATGGTATTGAAATCATGAAAGAATATTTATTTAAAGGAACTCAAATACAAAGAAATTATTGTACTCTGTATTTCATTAGACGAGGAGAATACTTAATTGTAAGAAAAGCATATGGTGAAGGTTTAATAGACGCAAAACAGGCGTTTTCAAGATAAGAAGCAGATTGGATTCATAATTCAATCTGCTTCTTATCTTACATATTTGTCTATGTAGTTAT
>JBDMZA010000322.1:0-2577 GCA_039770155.1 Clostridiales bacterium | reverse complement strand
GGTTTTATAAAAACCTTCCAAGGTAAAACTCCAATTATTATTTAAATTATATGCCATACCCACTGCTGATTGATATGATGATTGCGGTGGAGTTCGATCTGTTGCCGGCACCCATAAATCGTTAGGTAATCCAATGGTACTATTGGTTAACAAGTGAATATTTTGGTCCATTCGGGAAAATGCAATTTTAAGGGATAGATTTTTTGTTAACAAATAACGTCCACTAAGCCTGGGTTGAAAAGAATGATAGGCATGGCCATGTACAAAAAATCCCGAATAATGAAGCCCTATATTTGCTCTTATTTTTGATCCTATTTGCATATTGTCTTCACCATACAAATAATACTCATTGGCATAAACACTTTTGTAATTAAAGTTTTTGTTAATAATAGAATCTGATTGTCCAAAGGATTCTACAGCTTCGGTATTAGGATCAAATTTATGATACAGATACTTACCTCCAAAACGTATGGAGTGGTTTGGCGAAGGGCGGAAATCAAAATCAATAATACCACCATAATCTTCAATACCACAATAATTATCATACTTATACCCTTGATCAAGAGTGTCATCCTCAGTATAATATGTTTGTGCATCTTTGCTGTAATAATCAAAATTATTATACCTGTAGTTGCTATATATTAAACTTGTATTACTAAACAACTTGCTACCGAATATATGATTCCATCGCAAAGCAGTTAAACTATTACCCCATTCTAAGCCATATTCGCTATTAATATCATAAGACATATCATTTTCGATATATTTTGAACCACTTTTCTCGTATAGTTTATCTTTCCCAGTATAAGCGCTTAAATATACCCTGTCTTTGTTCGATATAATGTAGTTTAATTTGGCATTTACATCATAAAAAAAGTATCCTTGCTTTGAATTAGAACCAGCAACACGATTTATACCTTTAATAACAGGAGCCATTAATTTATCGAAATAGGTTCGTCGTGCAGATACAACAAATGACATTTTATCTTTTATAACAGGACCTTCAAGCATAAATTTAGACGCTAAGAAGCCAATGGACCCCGATCCTTTAATTTCTTTCATATTCCCCTCTTTTAGTCTTATATCTACAACCGAAGATAAACGACCACCATAATGGGCAGGAAAACCACCCTTTGTTAGTGTTAAATAAGAAATAGCATCAGGATTAAAAACAGAGAAAAACCCGAACAAATGGCTGGCATTATAAATTGGAACACCATCTAACAAAAACAAATTTTGATCTGGGCCTCCTCCTCGTACATATATACCACTTGTTCCTTCTGTTCCAGATTGCACACCTGGCATAAGTTGTATGGTTTTAATAATATCAGCCTCCCCCATAAACATAGGTATGCTCTTTATTTCTTTTACAGGAATTGAAATCATACTCATTTGTGAATTCTCAACAATAGACTTTGGGTTATTAGAAGTAACTATAACTTCGTCAAGCAAAGCTGATTGATCCAGCTTAATTACTTTTTCTAAGTTTTTGGTAAGCTGAAGACTATCCTTGTAAGCATTATAACCCACGTATGAAACAACTAAAACTACAGTTGCCTCATTTAGGGTAAGTGTAAAATAACCGTATTCATTAGTTGAAGTTCCTAATCCTGATATTTCATCATAGACTGATGCTCCTATCAATTTTTCGCCGGAACTTGCGTCCTGTACATAGCCACTGATGGTATATTTAGCTCCATAAACAGTAAACGATAATGACAATAAAACAGCTAGTGCCAGATTCTTTTTTATTACAATCATTTAGTTTTAATTAATTTGGTTGTAAAAATAAATACTTCAAGTTTTTTCTGAATACGTGAAACTTAATCTTTAGTATAATTGGAAAAACCTCAAAACTAGAATAATATTCTGTTAAAATTTTTATAGAAATCAAAAATAAGATTAAAAAACAAGCACAAAAAATGTCGAAATAACATATCATAAATAAAACTATTCTTGTAATTCCCCATCCCAAATCCTTTTATTCATAGTCGTTTATTTAATTTCTTAGTTCAAATATTTTAATAATCACCTTAGCTTCAATAGTTAATCGAATTTTCTGATTCGAGGAATTGTGATTAATGTTAATTAATCATTTTTTTCAATAGTGTCCGTTAAAATTTGTGCTTTTACCTATGTCTTACTTTTTTGTGTTGTAACTAAAAAGTAGACATACCGGGTGATTCTTTCAAGTTCTGCCTGGTTCAATTATTTTTACCGGACACAATTGATATTGTTTTAATAGCATGTTTCTTTGTTTTAAGTAAAAGGTAACATCAATTAAACTCTATATCTTTTATGTAATCTAAAACATTCTAGTGATGAGTCATTTTTTACAAGACGAAACATATCCCTAGGCATGCAATGTTTCTTATATGGTTCAAAACTGTCTTTTTATGATTGACTTGATACTAGTGATCTTCGACTTTCCAGTTTATTTAAAAAAATCTCATAAATAGTGAGTCTGTTTACTAAAAAAGGTTGCATTTAATTTTTAGAATTAAACTACAGAATATCATTAATCATTTTTTTCGTTTCCTATAGATCAGAAGAGATCCTAAAATTAATCTGAGATTT
>JBDMZA010000321.1:0-5200 GCA_039770155.1 Clostridiales bacterium | reverse complement strand
TATTCAAAAAACCGATATTTAAATCTTAGTATTACAATATGTATTTTTGATTCAAATTATAAAGAAAATAAAGATGAAAATCTAGAAGAACTTCGTTTTAAACTTGAAGAAAAAAAATATAAATGTAGTTTGTTAATTTTCTACATTAAGGAAGATAAGTTGGATTCAATAACTAGTTCTAACTGGACAGATAAAGTAATTGGACCAAATAAAATTGAATATACTTTTCTTCGTGGAAGTTTTTCAATGGATGATGATTTTAAGTTTGGATATACGGAATGGAGAGAAATTAAATGAATAAATTAAATCCTAATATCGAATTCGAAGCAAATACTGCTGCATTATTAAATAATTTAATGTATTTAAATGTTGAGTGGGTAGGAATTAAAGATGAATCAATCATTAAAGATATAGTTCATGAACTTGCTAAAGTCTACAATTCACCAACAGGATATGACATATATAATGAAAAATGTGAACAACCCACAAAAGAAGATTATGAAATAAGACAACATCAATATAATCAAATAAAAAATGCAATCAACGAAAATAAATACTATGGAGACCTTAGCATAGACAATCAAAGCTTACTCATGAATAATCCTTCTTATGAAGTAGGTGGTCTTAATTCTGCAACTTTTGAAGATTCAAATAAAAAAATATTTTTAGCATATAGAGGTACAGGTTCTGGAGAATGGATTGATAATGGTAAAGGGCTTGCAGGTTTAGCAATATCAACACCTCAACAAAATCAAGCCGTTGAGTATTTTGATCGTGTTATCGAAAAAAATAGTTTCCACATAAGTAAGCCTGAAATATTAGTTCTGGGTCACTCAAAAGGCGGAAATAAAGCACAGTTTACTACAATAAATTCAAGCTACAACGAATTAATAAGTAAATGCTATAGTTTTGATGGTCAGGGCATGTCTCCTGAAGCAGTTAAAGCCTTTAAAGAAAATAATCCTGAAAATTACAGGATGGCAATTGACAAAATTTATGGATTTAATCATAAAGATGATTATGTCAATCCTCTTGGAGTATATATAATTAAAGAGAAAAACAGATTTTATTTTGAAACACCTGAGGGAGTACACTTACCTAAACTAAAAGATATTCAACGATATCATTATTCTGACTTATACTTAAATGATTCTGGTAAATTCACAACTCAAGCAGAACAAGGTTATCTTGGAAAGCTTGTTCATTTTATTAGTGATGATATTATTAAAATAGCTCCTGATTCTAGAGAACATGTAACAAGTGCTGTAATGGATATAATGCAAAAAAAACTTGGCTATGGAAAACCGGTTAATAATGATAGAATCGGTGACCATATTAAAAGGCGTTTAATGTATCGAGCAGCACCTATTCTTGTTAAAAATATATTTGCAACTCCTCCTGGACTTGATGCTTTGTCTGATATTTTGAAACAAATTAATCCAGATAAAATTCCTTTTAAAATGATTAGGTATGCTTTAATGACCTATGCTTCCATAGCAATATACACAGCAGAGTTATCAGATATTGTAAAAGATAATGCAATATTAATTTCTCAAAAAACTATAGATATTGCAAACAAAACCTATAAAAGCTTTATAAATAAATGTAATATAATTTTAAATAGTCTCAAAAAACTCGGATCAAATATAGAACATGGAATGAAAAACTTATATAAAAATTTTGTGAATGCACTAAAAAATATAATCGAATGGGCTAAAACTACTAAAAATAAGATAATAAGTATAGTAAAACCAAAAGAAAAACAATTAGATGCAATTTATAAAAAAGAGTCAACTGTACCAAATAAACTTGCTAAAGAAATAATGGAGTTAAAATCAATTAATAAACTTCCTTTCAAAGAATCATGTGAAAAATATTTAACTAAAATAGAAGGTTATTTACCTGATAAAGTAAATAATAAAAAACAAATTAACATGTGTTTAAGTTCTATGAAAGAACGTTTAGAGAATGTAAAATCTACTATATCTCGTGTTGAAAAATGTATAGATAATATTGATAAATATAAAGATATATCTAAACAATTTGATAGTAAAATACTTTTTAAGAAGTCCTTTCAAAATAAACATCAAAATGACAAACTTATATATGATAAATCAAAAGTAATTTTATCAAATGCTGGTATAGAAAATAAAACTCAACTAGAAACGATTAAAGGAGAATATAATAAATATCAAAACGCATATACAAAGGTTGACAAAGATAGAAAATTATCTCTCGAACAAAAAAAATCATCAATTACTAAAAAAACAAATAGAGATCAGAATAAAAACATTGGTAAAGAAATTTTTAAAGAACATGGTAAATAAATTTATCTTCCCTTTTTACATATATTTTTAATCTATTATCTATTATCATTACCATGTTCCTTCTCCAATAAATTGAAAACTATATTCTGAAACTTTTTTTATTATATAAAATTTTTTAAATTCCTCTTCTTTAAAAACCTGACCACTTTTATTAATTTTACCCATATATAATTTAACATAAATTTTTACACTATCTTTTGATCTTTCAACTTTATCCCTATCTAAATATTTAAATGTTTTAGTTATACCTTTTGTTTTTAAACTATTAATTTCATTTATTTTTGTTTCTCCATAATCACTCTTTAAATCCACCAAATTACCTAATGCATCCATCTTTCCTTGCGCTGCAAATATCTCTGCTTCCACTAAATCGCGAACCATACTTTGATACATTCTATCTTCTTTTTCTATAATTTCCTTTTTATCATCTGTTTTTAAATTATCACTTGCAATATTTTCTACAATTGGTGTCTCAGTAGGTTTTAAGTCTGTATTTTTGTCAAATTGTTGTCCAGAATCATTATTATCTTTTCCTTTATAAAAAATATCAAATGCTATAATAGCCACCATCAATATTATACCTAAAATAATTATCATTTTTTGTTTTAAACTCATTTCCCCCATATGAATCCCTTTCATATCACAATTATATTTCCTAGTTTATCTAAACAATTTAGGCAAAATCAAAAAAACAAACTAGTCCACTTTTTTTAAGAATCTGTTAAACCATCTTAAGCAAACTATTAATTTAAACTAGCATTAACATAGTTCAAAGGATCTACGGACTCATCATTTACTTTAACTTCAAAATGTAAGTGGTTTCCAGTTGATTTTCCTGTACTACCAATTTTTGCTATAATAACTCCTCTCTCAACATTTTGATAATTTTTAGCAACTATAGAACTACAGTGACCATATAGTGTATTAATTCCATTTCCATGCTCAACAATTATATAATTACCATATCCATTTACATCAAATCCTACTGTTATAACTCTCCCTGAATCAGCAGCAATAATATTTTTACCATAATCTGCACTTATATCAATTCCTTTATGCATTTTGTATCCCCCATTTACTGGATCTATTCTATTACCAAAACCACTTGTGATTATTTTACAAGAAGGTACAGGCCATGTCATTTTACTGGTATTACTTGTTTTATCTTCTTCTAACATTATAAGCGCATCCTTTAATTCATTTTCAAATCTCTTTTTCACACTATCTTTAACAGCTTGTGAAGATGATTTAAAATAAATATCTACTTTCATTCTTTCAGTATAAATACCAGTTATTATTTCTTCATCCGATCCATTTAAATTTTGTAATCCGATTATTTGTTTTGCTCCCCCAGCTCCATGCTGTACTGCTGTTGACCAAACCACATTTTGAAGAGCTCTACTTCTAATTGTTATATCAAAACCTTTAGTTTTAAAGTATTCGACAACCGGATCATAATATACATATTTTGTATATTCATGTTGTAATTCCAAAAATTTCGTCGAATCCATATCTGCAATTTCTTGCCATTCTTTGTCAAAATATCCTCCATAACCACCATCTTTTTTTCTTGCAGACATAAGTCTGTTATATAGTTCATTATCATTATCCTTTAACCAACCTAAAAAACTAGTTAATGAACCCATATTTGAAGCAAATTGATATGCTCCATAACTTTTTCCACCTATATCACCTGGCGTATCTGAAATGGCTCCTGGATCACCATTTGATTCATATTTACTAGATAATAAACCCAATTCTCCACTAATAACATAACCATTTTCATCTTGTTCAAGTTCAATTCCAGTAACTGAAATAACCACAATTATAATAAGAAATAATACTATAACTATCAAAATAATAGGTGTCCCAAAAGCACTAACGATTGTAGCAATTGTAATTCCTATTGAACCCGTTGTTTTAACATCTTCATTCATTAACAGCTCCCCCAAAATGTCATTTAAACTATCGCAAATAAAAATATCGACTTACTCTAATCATCTATTTTACTCAAATATAACATCTTTTTTTATTATTCTAGATGTTCCTCTAAAATTATATACAACTTTTCTTTTCTACTCTTTATTTTAAACATAATTTTTTTTCCTTTGTCTTTTCCATCAATAATTTCAAATAGAACATTGTGAATAACATCATTTAATTCTTTCACTTCTATAAAACTAACTTTTGTAAAGTTTAGATTAATTTTCTTTTTAACTTCGTTTAGCACTTTTTCACTATATGGTGTTCCTTCTTCTAAATAATCTTTTATAAAACTCTCTTCTGAACTATCTATTGCAATTTTTCTTGCCTGAATAAAACCATTAATAATGTCTTCATACTGTCTTCCATTTATTTTTTCATTTTTTACTGAATTTCTATCTTCTATATCTAATTCACCTGGTAATAGTAAATCTTCTTGAACATTTTTATTATCTGTTTTTTTTACCAGAGTTTTACTTTTTTTGTCATTATTGGTTCCATGAATTATATCAAATGCAATAAATGAAATTAAAACACAACAAATTAAAATTATTTTCCAGTATTTTTTTAACATTAACAACTCTCCATCCAAATATCTAATTTTATTAAATCACTTGTCCTTAGAATTCTTTTAATATTAACCTTATCATTACCACTTGGCATAATACTTGATAAATAGTTTTCTTTCTAATAAGCTAATACTTCAGCATTTGAATTATATTTTTTGCAAATAGATAAAACAATGTTACTTCTCTCTTATAACACTTCTAAGTTTTCAGTTGATGTTTCGATATAAACACCAGTATTAAATCTTTTCCTAATATATATATATATTAGGATCAAAATAACTGGTATGTTGAGCGGAACATGATTCTTGTAAATCTTCTTTT
>JBDMZA010000320.1:0-3168 GCA_039770155.1 Clostridiales bacterium | reverse complement strand
TGAGTAAAATTTGCAAATATAACATGTTCTAATACATCAACTTGATCTTTTATAACCTTATTTATTTTCTGATTTGAATGTCCAAAGATATTTACCCACCATGACGAAATTGCATCTAAATATTTATTTCCTTCATTGTCATATATATAAGCCCCTTTACCTTTTTCGATAACTATAGGTGGCAAATCTTCATAATCCTTCATTTGAGAACATGGATGCCATATATAATTCAAATCTTTATTTTTCAAATCCATTTTTATTCTCCTTTTTGCACAAAAAATACATACAGTGATAAGTTGCTCTTATCTTATTATTTATTTTATAATTTTGATCATATAACTTAATCATATCCTTAACAATTCTTGGATTGTTATTTTTTCTATTATTACTATTATTTGCTCCAATCTTTTTAATTGAATATAAAAAATCTTTGACACTATTAAATAACTCAACTTCATTTTCTTCAAATCCTGAAACTTCATAATTTTCACTACAACTATTAATTATTTTTTTTATATTATCAAAAGAATAAAAGTTTTGACCAGGTTGAATATTATCTTTTATACCAAGATTAGTTTTTGAAAGCTCATAAGATTTATATAATTCATTAAAAGTATTTTCTCCAAAAGTTGAAAAAAATAAAACACCACCTTCTTTTAAGTACTTAAGTATTTGAATTAAAGTTTCATCTAAATCTTCAAACCATTGGAATGTTGCATTTGAAACAATTATATCAAATTTATCACAAATTTTAATTTTTTCTATATCAGCACATATATATTTAACATTACATTTTTCTAAATTATTCCTTGCAATATTAATCATATTTTTTGATATATCTATAGCAGTTATTTCTCCATTAGAAAATAATTGTGATACTTTTTTTGATAAAGTACCTGTACCACAACCCAAATCTAATATTTTATATATTTTATCACTATCTGACTTCTCTTCTTTCAATTTATCTATAATTACATCAGCCATTTTTCTTTGAACATTTGCAAACTCATCGTAATTAGACGCATTTCTGTCAAAATGCATTTTTAATTGTCTTTTATTTATCATAATTTACACCTGCAATAAAAAAATTTTTATTAAATTAAATACATACTCTTTATTTGTGTAAAACGGAATATGTCCAGTATGACATAATATCTCAAAAGTCTTATTACAATTTAGATTATCATAGATAAATTTTGCAGAATCCATACTACAAATTTTATCTCTTGAACCATGAATCAGTAATACATCAGATTTTATATTTTTTATGTTTTCCCGTACATCCTCATTAATCAAAAAATCAAGTCCTAAAATTATGTTCTTTATATCATTATTTAAATTTATAAAATTAATTAATTCCTTATAAAATTTTATTTCATTTTCATATAACATATTTTCTAAAAATTCATCCAAAACATTGTATTTATTTTTAGCAATATCATTCTTCATTTTATTTAAAGTTCTTTTTGGCCAACCCATTTTATAAGTTTTATCTCTTATAAATTTAGATGTAGAGCTTATAAGTATCAATTTGTCAATTTTTATTAAAAATTTCTTTTTCAATCCTAATACGGCTAAAGTCCCCATTGACCAAGCTATTACAACAATATTTCCTTTGAAACTATCTACTTTATTTTCAATTATGGTATAAAAATCATCTAAATCAGTTGCTTGTTGCCAATTAATCATTTCAATGTAATTTTCTTCAGACAAAAGTTCATTCATTCTATTCCATACCTCAATCGACATAGCCCATCCAGAAACAATCAGTATATTATACTTTTTCATTATATTATCTCCTACAGAATGTTTCAAATCTTATGTTTTTTTATTAATAATTTGAAAAAACTCTATATAATATTTATTTTTTTTCCAATTTTTCTTATTAAGTTTAGTGAAGACTCTAAATCTTCTTTTGTATGAGACTCCATTAAAGAAATTCTTAATCTACTTGTTCCTTTTGGCACAGTCGGTGGTCTTATTGCAGGGATATAAATACCTTCATTTAATAATTTTTCACTAAAATCTACTGTTTTAACAGTATCCCCAACTATTATAGGGATTATTGGTGTTATTCCATCTATAATATTAAATCCAAATGACTTCAATTTATCTCTAAACCAAATTGTTTTACTAATTAAATTTTCTATTAAATAAGAATTTTCATTCAAATATCTAAGTGCTGCTAGTGAAACTGCTATAGTTTGTGGTGAAAGAGCTGTTGAATAAATAAAACTCCTTGCTTTTTGTTTTAAATATTCAATTAAACTATTTTCACCTACAACAAACCCACCTTCACTGGCTAATGCTTTACTAAATGTACCAACCTGAATATCAATTTTTTCACTTAAATTAAAATAATCTACAACACCTTTTCCTTTATTACCTATTATTCCTGTACTATGTGCTTCATCTACCATAGTAAGAATATTATTTTTTTTTGTTAATTCAACAATTTTATCTAATGGAGCTATATCTCCATCCATACTAAAAATTGATTCAGTAATTAAGATACTTTTTTCTCTATTATATTTTTTTATCTTATTCATTAAATCATTAACATCACAATGTTTATAAATAACCAATTTAGCATTACTAAGTCTACAACCATCAATTATACTTGCATGATTTAATCTGTCGCAAAATATAACCCAATCACTATCTACAATAGAAGCTATTGTACCAATATTAGCCATATATCCTGTGTTAAATAAAATCGCATCTTCCGTTCCTTTAAATTTAGCTATTTCTTTTTCTAATTCTTTATGCAGAACATAACTTCCCGTAGTAAGTCTAGATCCTCCTGAACCCACACCATACTTATTTATTGCTTCAATAGCACTTTTTTTTAAAATTTCATTATTACAAAGACCTAAATAATTATTAGAAGCTAATAATATTACCTTTTTACCATCTATAAAAGTCTTTGAATCTTGTGCTGATTCAAGATATCTAAAACTTCTATATAGTCCTTTTTCTTTTATTTTACTAATTTCATAATTAAAATCTATCATCTCAATCACCTTTTAAGGAATATCTAAAGAGTTTCTACGATTTAAGCAAACTTCAGACAAAAAAAATCAAATATCATCTTTCAGATTTCCTAACCTATAAACTACATTTTTTCTACTAATTTTTCAATATTAAAATACTCTTCAATATTTTTTA
>JBDMZA010000319.1:0-14029 GCA_039770155.1 Clostridiales bacterium | reverse complement strand
TATGGTTTGAATCTATTTATTAATAATGATAAAATTACTAAAATTTTTGGAGAGTTAAAAATAAATATAATTTATATTGATAATTATATTTATTTTATTTTATTATATTTTTTAATTTCAATTATATTTTTAATTTCTTCTAATTTTGTATTTAGATATAGATATGGTTTTTTAATTAGAGAATAACAGAAATATTACTGCTGTCTAGCTTTTTGCTTCTCCTTATTCTATTTATTTTTCTTAAAAATGTTTATTTTTAAAAAGGTAAATATCTTTCTTTTTGTAGTATTGAAAATCTTTTTAAATTTGACTAAGTCAAAATTATGTGATTGGATCATTTTAAAAGTATCTGAATATGTTTTTTCCTGTAAGAATTCATCCTCAATAAACATAGAATATTTTTTTGGAATATCTGCTTCACCGTATGCTATAGTTCTTTCAGGGTCTTCACTTAATTCTTCAGAGTTAGAATCCTCATTTCCATAAGATGAAGGATATATTATTACTTTATTTTTTTCATCTTCAGTTAATGATGAAAGGTATTTTTCAAATGTTTTTCTTAAATCCATAGGATCATTAAATCTTTCGCTTCTCTTGAATGAACAACATTTAACAATTAATTTTGATAAAACCTCTGGAGAATTAACAGGAATTGGAAATATCTCGCCCTTTAATCTTTGTTTTGTTGCGGATTTTATATCAGATTCTGTGATTTCAGTTGGATAATCAGGTAAAAAAGGATATCTTCCATTGTTTAGCATTTTATATAAAAACATGCCCAAAGAATATATATCACTTGTTTCATCTACAGTTTTACCAGAGAATAATTCAGGTGAAAGGTTAAAAGGACCTGAAAGAAAAGAATTTGGCCATATGTTTCTTTTTATGTGAGTATTTAAACTGAAATCTCCAATCTTATATGTTCCGGATTCACTTAAAAATATATTATTCTCATAAATATTTGTTTGGTAAATATCTTTTAATCTATATCTTGATAAACCGACACAAACATCAATAGACATTAATAATAAATCTCTTAATGTAAATTCATTAAATTTCATGAAATTTTCCATAGAGTCAAGACGTTCCATTTTAATTAAAAAATCCCAACCTGTTTTTCCTGTAAGTTTAACAATTGTATGGTCCTGATATTTTAAAATATATGGATCATTTATATTTGATAAAATATTTATATAGTGTTCAATATTTGAAATTAAATCAGAAAAGTATAAATTCAATTTTCTTTTTTTACTTCCTAGATTATTTATTGCATTACTATACAAATTGCTATTTGGAATTCTTATGAATTTTACTGTAGAAAAAGTCGAATTACTGTAGCTTTTTATTTTATATACACTACTAAAATTACCTTCTCCAATTAAAGAATCTACTTTCCAATCACCAAATAAAGGCTCATACTTCGTTAGATTTGATTTTTCATTAGACATATATAGTTACACCTCTATAAAATAAAAAATTACAATTAAAATTGCAGATATTTAATAAATAACTAAAAAATTAATTTAATCTTATAATAATATTCAAGTTATTTTAACTGCAATTTTGTATAAATATTATTTTAAATATAATTTTAACACTTTAAAAATATTCTTTCAATGTAATTGTAGAACTAAAGTATTAAAATTTAGAAATCTTTTATCATTAGTGCTCTAGTGTAACCTTTTTCTTTTGTGGTAGAATCTATGTGAAAACCTCTATTATAGTAAAATTTCACTAAATCATAATGTTTAGATGCAGTATATAAAAAAACTTTTTTTAAATTCATATTTTTGGCAATTTTATCAATTAAATTTATCATAGATTTTCCTATTCCTATATTATGATAATTCAAATTGACTGCAAATCTACTAAGTAAGGCGGTACTATTTTCTAAAAATTTTAGTCTTACAGTTCCTACAGGGATATTATCAATTAATGCGATAAAAACATAATTTTTATTAATATCTATTTTTATATCTTCAATTGTTTCTTTTAATGCTTCAACATCCTCAGAAATTTGAGTTACTTTTTGATATTTTTTAAATGCTTCCAATAAAATTTTATGTATTGCTTCAGAATCTGACGGTATTGCTCTTCTTATAATAAAAGAATAATTCATATAATTATTTTTTAGATTTTGTAAAGTGGTCTTTATTCATTAATAAAGCCATAATAGATTTTTGTACATGAAGTCTGTTTTCTGCTTCATCAAATACAAAAGAATTTGGTCCGTCAATTACATCAGCAGTTACTTCGTAACCTCTATATGCAGGCAAACAATGAAGAAACATGGCATTTTCATTGGCTTTACTAAAAAGTTCTGAATTTATTTGGAATTTTTTAAATTCTTCAATTTTAGATTTTTTTTCAGATTCTTGTCCCATACTTATCCATGTATCTGTATAAACTACATCTGAATTACTTATAGCTTCTGTTGGATTATTTGTAAAAGTTATTTTAGATCCTGATGTTTTAGCATTTTCCATTGAATTTTTTATAATTAAATCATTACATTCATATCCTGTTGGAGTTGCTACAGATATATCCATTCCTACTTTTGTACAAACATGTAATAATGAATTGGCAACATTATTTCCATCGCCTATAAAGCATAGTTTTAGTCCAGATAATTTATTTTTATGTTCTAATATTGTGTAAAGGTCTGCCATAGCTTGGCATGGGTGAAGTAAGTCACTCAAACCGTTTATAACAGGTATAGATGAGTATTTAGCAAGTTCTTCTATATCAGTATGCTTAAAAGTTCTGATCATTATACAATCAACATATCTTGACAAAACCTTTGCAGTATCTTCTATAGTTTCTCCTCTCCCAAGTTGAATATCTGAGGAACTTAAAAATAGAGGGTATCCTCCTAATTGATATGTTCCAACTTCAAAGGATACTCTTGTTCTTGTTGATGATTTAGTAAAAATCATACCTAGAGTTTTATCTTTTAAAACAGGTTCCTTTACACCAGTTTTAAGTTTATCTTTTATATCTTTTGTAATTTCAAAAATTTTATTTATTTCAGTTAATGTTAAATCATTTATATTTATAAAATTTTTCATAATTTTTAATCCTCCTTATTATTTTTTCCTTAAGTTTATTTGAAAAGCACAAATTTGTTCTCGAGTAATGAATGCAATAATATATTTTTTGAGGGTTCTATTTTATTTTTAATTCTGCATTAAATAATTAATGTTATAATTATTTAATGGATATACATCAAGGTTTTTAATATTTTGAGTGTTTTTTATTGTATTTATAAAAGCATTTGCTGTGTCTATAGATGTTATACAATTTATGTTATATTCTACAGAAATTCTTCTCAAACTGTAGCCGAAGGTCTGGTTGTTTTTTCCCTTTCTTGGAGTATTTATTATAAGAACTAATTTATTATCTTTTAAAAGTTCAAGAGCATTATCATAACTTATTAATTCCACATTATCTATATTATTGTTTAATAAATACTTATAAGTATTTGTTGTAGCTAAAACAGAAAAATTTAAGTTAATAAGGGTTTTGACCATACTAATAGAATATTTCTTGTCAAAATCTGAAAGAGATATCAATATATTACCACTAGTTGGAATACTATAGCCAGCTGAAATAAATGCCTTATATAATGCCTTGTTATAATCTTTATCAACACCCATAACTTCACCAGTTGATTTCATTTCAGGACCTAAATAAGTATCTAAATCTGTGATTTTTGAAAATGAAAAAACAGGTGCTTTAACAGCTATAAATTTTGATTCTTTTGCCAATCCTAACTGATAATTTAAATCTTTTAAAGTTTTCCCCATAATTAATTGTGTTGCTATATTTACCATAGGAATTCCTGTAATTTTACTTAATATTGGAACAGTTCTACTTGCTCTTGGATTTACTTCAAGAACATAAATTCTATCTTTATTGTCAATTACAAATTGTATATTAAAAAGGCCTATAACATTTAGAGCTTGAGCTATTTTTATTGAGTAATCTACAATAATATTCTTTAAATTATTAGATAATTTTTGAGGAGGATATACTGCGAAACTATCTCCTGAATGAATACCAGCTCTTTCAATATGTTCCATTATTCCAGGAATTAACACGTTATTACCATCACAAATTCCATCTACTTCAATTTCTTTTCCATTTATATATTTGTCAATTAAAATAGGATGTTTAGTTGAAATATCTACAGCTAATTTCATATATTCCACAAGGGTTTTGTCATTATTTATGATTTCCATGGCTCTTCCACCTAGAACGTATGAAGGTCTTACTAAGACAGGATAGCCAATTTCACTTGCTATATTAATAGCTTCATCTAATGAAAAAGCTGTTTTGCCTAAAGGAAGAGGTATTTTTAAATCAGATAATAGGTTTAAAAATCTTTCTCTGTTTTCAGATAAATCAATATTTTCAATTGATGTACCCAAAATATTTACTCCTTCATTTTTTAAATCATAAGCTAAATTGATTGCTGTTTGACCTCCAAATTGTACAATTATTCCCATTGGTTTTTCTTTGGTTATTATGTCTAAAATACATTCTTTTGTTAATGGCTCAAAATACAATTTATCAGATGTATCAAAATCTGTACTTACAGTTTCTGGATTGTTATTTATAATAATTGATTCAAAACCTAACTCCTTTAATTTTTTTACGCAATTTACACTACAATAATCGAATTCGATTCCCTGACCAATACGAATAGGACCAGAACCTATAACTAGTATTTTCTTTGTGCCTGTTATTTTTATATCATCATCATCTTCTTCATAAGTTGAATAATAATAAGGTGTTTTTGCTTCAAATTCTCCAGCACAAGTATCCACAATTTTATATACTGGTTTTATGGGGTACTTTGATTTTAGGGCTCTTATCTCATTTAAGTCTACATTTACAAGATTTGATATATAAGAATCTCCAAAACCCATTTTTTTTGCTCTTGAATAAATATTATAATCAAGCCAAGCAATTCCAGTATTTTGAATTTCACTTGCTAATTCTACTATTTTGCTTAATTTAAAAATAAAGAATTCATCAATACCAGTCAGAGAAACTATTTCTTTGACAGTTACACCTTTTTGTAATGCTTTGCAAATTGCGAAAATTCTATCATTTGTAGGTTTTTTTATAAAAACACTTAACTCATCTGCTGACTTATTTTCAAAAAGACTAAGTCCCAGTTGATAAGTTAATTTAATGTCAAGAGAATCTATTGCCTTTAAAAGTGATTCTTCAAATGTTCTTCCTATTGCCATAACTTCACCTGTAGATTTCATCTGGGTACCTAATTGTTTATTTGCAGAAACAAATTTATCAAAAGGCCATCTCGGAACTTTAGTAACTACATAATCTAAAGCAGGTTCAAAAAAAGCAGAAGTACTTTGGGTAACTGAATTTTTTATTTCATCAAGACTATAGCCTATTGCTATTTTGGCTGCAACACGGGCTATAGGATAACCAGTAGCTTTTGAAGCTAAAGCACTGGAGCGACTTAATCTTGGATTGACTTCTATTACAACATAATTAAAACTTTTTGGATGTAATGCAAATTGAATATTACAACCACCTTTAATTTTTAGATTACGTATAATTTTAATTGAAGCTGTTCTTAACATTTGATATTCTTTATCAGACAATGTTTGACTTGGTGCTATAACTATGCTATCTCCTGTATGTACACCAACAGGATCAAAATTTTCCATATTACATATTGTTATACAATTATCATTACCATCTCTCATTACCTCGTATTCAATTTCTTTCCATCCAGAAACACATTGCTCTAAAAGTACTTGATTAATCATACTAAGCTGTAATCCCTTGGAACATATATTTATAAATTCATCCATATTCTCAGCTATTCCACTACCTGTTCCACCAAGAGTGTAAGCTGGACGTATTATTATTGGAAATCCTAATTTTTTTATAAATTTCATACCATCATTGATATTATTAATAATAATACTTTGGGGGATATTTTCATTTATATCAAGCATAGTTTTTCTAAACAATTCTCTATCTTCAGCTCTTTTTATAGAATCTGGTGAGGTACCTAAAAGTTCTATGTCAAACTTATCCAAAATTCCATCATCTACTAATTGAGTGGCTATATTTAATCCGGTTTGACCTCCGAGAGTAGCCAATATTCCATCTGGTTTTTCTTTGAAAATAACTTTTTTTACAAATTCTAAGGTTAAAGGTTCTATATATATTTTATCTGCTGTTTCCTTGTCTGTCATAATAGTTGCAGGATTACTATTAATCAAAATAACTTCTATACCTTCTTCCATTAGAGATCTACAGGCTTGAGAACCTGAATAATCAAATTCAGCAGCTTGACCGATTATTATAGGACCAGAACCTATAACAAGTACTTTTTTTATTTCTTTTCTTTTGGGCATATTATTTAACCTCCAGGTTACAATATACTTAAAAATTCATTAAATATGTATCCTGAATCAGTAGGTCCTGGAGAAGCTTCAGGATGATACTGGATACTTAGCACTTTAAGATTTTTATGTTTAAATCCTTCAATTGTAGAATCATTTAAATTTATATGAGTGATTTCTACACTGCTATCTATTTCATTAGAAAGAGCATAATTATGATTTTGTGAAGTAATATAACATTTATTTGTTTGTAAATCTTTCACAGGATGATTACTACCATGATGTCCAAATTTAAGTTTGTAAGTTTTACCCCCTAATGCAAGACCTAGTAATTGATGTCCAAGACATATCCCTAAAATTGGTTTTTCACCCAATAACCTTTTTATGGTTTCAATTATGTCAGGAAGGTCTTCAGGATTGCCTGGTCCATTTGAAAGTACAATTCCATCTGGATTATATTTTAAAATTTCCTTATAATTTGAATATGCTGGGAGTATTGAAAGATTACATGATAAATTTTCTAATATTCTTGGAATATTATATTTAGTACCAAAATCAATCAAAACAATTTTTTTACCTTTACCTAAGTGATTAATAGGAACTTTAGTAGTAACTTCCATTACTAAATTTCGCTTTTTCTCTTTTTCTTTTTTTAAACTTTCTAATAGTGTTTTAGTATTACCTGTCTTGGTTGATATAACACCAAACATCGTACCATTTTTTCTGAGTTCTTGAGTAAGTTTTCTGGTGTCAATATTTTTTATACCGACTATATTTTTAAATTTAAAATATTCTTCATTTTTTTGATTTATACGCCAATTACTTGCATGATCACAGAATTCTTTTACAATAAAACCTTGAATATGTGTTTTATAAGATTCATTGTCATCATTGTTAAATCCATAATTACCAATAAGAGGGTAGGTCATAACTACCATTTGTCCGTTATATGAAGGATCCGTTGTGATTTCTTGGTATCCTGTCATTGAAGTATTAAAAACAATTTCTCCAAAAGCTTCACCAAAAGCTCCAAAAGCTTCACCGGTATAATATGAACCATCTTCAATAACTAGTACTGCTTTCAAAACAAATTCCTCCTCATTTAAAGGATAGCAAAAAATGAATTTCATTGAATCATACATAAGTATGATAGTATTTTTTAGTTATCCTAAATAAAATATTTATAATTATACATTTTTATGTATAAAAATGCAAGGTTAATATATTTCCATATAAGATAATTGTAAAAAAAATATACCATTTTTCGGGTATATACAAAAAATTAAGCTACATTTCATTACCTATTAACTTTGATTCACCTTATAAGGCATAATCAAAAAATAAACTAATCCACTTTTTTTGAAAATCCGTTGAACCATAGAAATTTTAAGAAAAAAGTTATATAAAGTTATTTTATGAAATTTTTGATTATACCTTATTATGTTTATTTTTTAGTTTATCCTAGGGATCTGTAAAGAGCTATTAAAAATTTATCAATATATTCTTTTGTTATAATCAAAGGTGGTGCTATTCTGAGAACTCTAGTTCCTATAGTTCCAATTAAAAAGCCTTTTTCAAGCATTTTATTTTTTACTTCCACAGCTATGTCATTATTAAACTCAATTCCAATTAAAAGACCTTTGCCACGAATTTCTTTTATTATAGAAAATTTCTTTTTTAATACTAATATTTTTTCTGAAAAATATTTACCCATTAATTCTGTATTCTCTATAAGTTTTTCTGATTCTAAAGTTTCTAAGACACTTAGTGCAACACCACATGCTAAAGGATTTCCTCCAAATGTTGAACCATGATCACCAGGTTCAATAACACTTGCAATTTTATTTTTTAAACAAACTGATCCGATTGGAAATCCTCCTCCCAAACCCTTAGCTAAAGTCATAATATCAGGTTCTACTCCAAAATGTTCATAAGCGAACATTTTACCAGTCCTTCCTATACCCGTTTGGATTTCATCAAAGATTAGAATTATATTGTTACTTAAACAAATATCTTTCAAATAATCCATGTATTCTAAGTCGACAATATTTATACCTCCTTCTCCCTGAATTGGTTCTATCATTATTGCACATGTTGTGTCTGATATAGCTTCATCTAATTTATCGAAATCATTTATAGGAATATGAATAAAACCTGGTGGTAAGGGATGTAAATTAGTATGAAATTTATCCTGACCTGTAGCAGCTAGAGTAGCTAATGTTCTTCCGTGAAATGAATTTGTAAGTGTTATTATTTCGTGTCTGTAACCTGAACCGATTTTTTTAAAATAGAGTCGAGCAAATTTTATTGCAGCTTCATTAGCTTCTGCTCCACTATTACCAAAAAAGAATTTATCAAAACACGATATTTCAAATAGTTTTTTCGCCAATTCTACTTGTTCTTTTATATAATATAGATTAGAACAATGTATATATTTATTGGCCTGATTTTTTATTGTATTGACTATATTTGGATGGGAGTGTCCTAATGAATTTACAGATATTCCTGATAGAAAATCAATATATTCATTATCATTTATGTCCCATAGTTTAACTCCTTTTCCATGGGAAAAGCAAATTTCTTGTCTTGAACCATATGAATTGACATAATATTTTTCATCTGATTCTATAATATCTTTAAGACTCATAGATACCTCCATATAAACTTATAAAAATTAAAAAATATACTAAAAATTATATAATTCTTCTGTAAATAGAAGAATTACTTTAAAAAATAATCAAAGTAAATAACTTCAAGATTAATTGATTTTAAGATGAAATAGCTAAAAATATTATTTAAAGTTATTTTCTTTTATATGTAATATAGATATTATACGAAAAATTTACATTGATATGCAATAAGGAAGCTCTAAAAAGTAATATTAGATTTAAGATCCGATTGATTTGGTGAGTTATAATTTTATCTCAATAAATTTATTTTTTATGAATATTTTATTTTATAATATAACTTAAAAAAACAAACTAGTATAATAATCAGCAAAAATAGCTTAATAGCATAAAAAGTAGGAGTTATTAAAACTCCTACTTTGTTATTGTTTATAATTTTGATTTTAATGTACGACTTTAGGCAGAATCAAAAAATAAACTAGTTAACTTTTTTTAAAAAAAACTTGATAAACCATCGACATTTTCAGAAAAAAAAGTCTTATATGTCAACGAATACTTAATTTTAGTTTTCATCGAAAAATGGAGTTTGAAGTTTCGAATCACCATTTTTTATTGAGAGTATGTATTCTGAAAGAGTTTTTGTATCTGATTTAGAGATATCTTCAAAATGCATTCCATAATCTAAAAATTTATCTTTTTTGATTTTTCTTTTTATTCTACCATTTAAATTTATTATTTCATTATTTGGTAAATGAATACAAACATCACATAAATCATCAAAATTAAATTCGTGATTTGTAGTAAAAGACATACCCTTCAAGCTAATGTTTGTGATTATTGTAAAATAAGATGTTTTACCAGTTCCTAGTTTTATATTTGATGGGAGATATATATCATAACGGGTAAAAGCTCTGGTATTTATTTTTTTATCAATTTTGTTTATAGTTATTGCTACATATTTTGGTTTATCTAAACTTATTTTTGATACAATCCCATCAAATATGTATTCATAATATTCTGTTGAATATTTTATAGACATATTTGTACCTTGCATAATTAAGGAACTTACATAACTATCAAGAAGTGAAATGTATATAGTATTTTTACTTACTTTCTCAATTATATTAGGCTTCCATACACAACTGGAATTTAACATTGTGCTAATAGCCATCTTTTTTTTTAATACTGAAGATATCTTTTCAATTTTCAATTTGTACAACTCCTTTTGCTTTTGTGAAAAGCTCAACTCTGATCATTTTTAAAATTATTCGTTAAAAATTATAAAAATCCTTCTTTTTTAGTTTAGATATTTTTATAATTTTTCTGTATTATGATAAAGTACTTTTTTTTCCATTATCATGGTTCCAATACCTTTGTTTGTAAAAATTTCAAGAAGTAAACAATGTGGTATTCGACCATCGACAATATGAGTTCTTCCTACACCACTTTTTAAAGCCCGTACACAACCCTGTACTTTTGGAATCATTCCACCTTCAATTACTTTTGATTCAATTAAGTTACCAACTTCATTTATTGTAAGAGCAGGGATTATTTCAGAATTTTTTTTGGAGGTTTTAACACCTTCAACATCTGTTAGCAACATTAATTTTTCAGCTTTTAGTGCAATTGATATTTCAGATGCTACCGTATCAGCATTTATGTTATAGCTTTTGTTATCACTACCAATTCCTATAGGTGCAATAATTGGTATATAGTCGTCTTTAGCTGTTAACTCAAGGACATGGGAGTTGATTTTGGTGACTTTGCCTACATATCCAATATCAACATGTTTATTGTTTACCTTTGGCATATATTTTTCACATTCTATAATTTTACCATCAATTCCACTAAAACCAAGTGCTTTACCACCCTTTTTATTAATAAGAGACACAATTTCCTTATTAACTTTACCAATTAAAACCATTTGAACTGTTTTAATAGTATCTGAATCAGTGACTCTTAAACCTTCGACGAAATCGCTTTTAATTTTAAATTTTTCCAAAGCACTTGTAATATCAGGTCCTCCACCATGTACTACTACAGGATTCATACCTATGTACTTTAAGAGTGTAATGTCTTCTATTACAGAATTTTTTAAATTTTCATTTACCATAGCATTTCCACCATATTTTATAACTACAGTCTTACCATAAAGTTTTTGTATATACGGCAAAGCTTCTATTAGTATTTCTGCCTTTTTAATTATTTCTTTCAATTTTTATTACCCCCTATAATTTGTATAAAATTCAATTATTAGATATAATCAAAATAATTAGTTAACTTTTTGCAAAATTTTGATCATACTCTATATGTAAAAACCTGGAAAATCTAATCCTAGTTTTTCAGAAAAACCATACATTATGTTTAAACATTGAATAGCCTGACCTGCAGAACCTTTAATCATATTATCCATTGATGAAATAATGGTAATTCTATTTTTTTCTTTTTCAACTATAGCGCTTATATCAAAGTAGTTAGAACCAATTACCCATTTGGTTTCAGATAAAATATTTTTATCTAAAACTCTTATAAAAGTAGAATTCTTATAAAAAGTTTTATACAATTTAAAAAATTCATTTTCTTTGATTCTAGTATTTGTTTCAACAACAATAGTACATAATTGACCTCGTTTTACTGGAGCCACAAAATGGTTTAATATTACATCAGATTCTTCATGGGATAAATTCTCTATTTCTTTATTTATTTCAGATTTATAAAAAGAAGTATTATCTTTTTGAAAGCGAATATTTTCAGATGATTCACAAAAATGATAAATAAAATCATTACATCTTCCTTCATCAGATAAAGAAGAAATTATATTTATCATAATTGATTTTATTTTAAGGAGATTATTTTTTAATAATGGTGCTAAACTTAATATTACACTAGTAGAATAATTTGTTGGAACTCCAACTATCAATGAGTTTTTTATAGATTCTTTGTATAATTCTGTAAGACCATAGGATGAAGATTGTAGAAGAAATGGCATATCATGTTTTTGCTTAAACCACTTTTCATAGAGCTTTTTTGAGTTAAACAAGAAATTATTACTAAAATCTATTATTTTCTTACTGCTTTCAACAAGTGAAGGCATTATAACTTTTGATATTCCTATAGGAATACATGTAAAAAAAATATCAGCTTTATATATTAATTTTTCTATGTCAAGAGACTCTAAATTTGCTTCAAATATTTGATTTAGATTGGGATAGATATTTGATATCTTTTGTCCAATATAATTTTGAGAAATAACTGCTGAAACATTAACATTTGGATGATACTGTAAAAGTCTTGTCAATTCCATGCCAACATAAGTTGTTGCACCTATAATACCAGCATTTATCATAAGTTATAATTTACCTCCCACATAGAGATATCCAAAAAATAAACTCTAATTCTTGATTATGAATTCGCATGACTTAAACAAACTTCAAACGAAAAGAATTTGGTATTTTTTTTAGGATTTCCATAGATTGTTTTATTTAACTCTACTAATTATACAATCTAAATTAAATAAAATACAATAATTTTTATTTAGAGAAATTATAAAAAATAAATAGTATAACAGAATAATGGATCAAAAGATAGATTATAACAAGGTAGTAAATATAGCAGTACATATAAAATGAAATATAATTTTCACAGCTATTAATGTACTTATACAAAGTTACTAAATATTTTAATAAATTTTGTTAAAATGTCTACTAGAGTACAAAATATTTAAATGATATATTTAATATAAATTGTAATAGCTAATAACACTAGGGGGGAATATTAATGGCAAGTGTAAAGTTGAAAAATATATATAAGAGGTATGATGGTGGAGTTACAGCTGTTAATGATTTTAACATTGACATTGAAGATAAAGAGTTTGTAATACTTGTTGGACCTTCAGGTTGTGGAAAAAGTACAACTTTAAGAATGATTGCGGGTCTTGAAGAAATTTCAGAAGGTGAATTGTATATAGGCGATAAATTAGTAAATGACATTTCACCAAAAGATAGAGATATAGCAATGGTTTTCCAAAACTATGCATTATATCCTCATATGTCTGTATTTGACAATATGGCCTTTGGTCTTAAATTAAGAAAAACACCTAAAGATGAAATAAAAAGAAAAGTTTATGAAGCTGCAAAAGTTCTTGGTATTGAACATTTGGTTGATAGAAAACCAAAAGCATTATCAGGTGGGCAAAGACAAAGGGTTGCACTTGGTCGTGCTATAGTTCGTGAACCTAAAGTTTTCTTGATGGATGAGCCTTTATCAAATCTAGATGCTAAATTAAGAGTTCAGATGAGAACAGAAATTGGTAAGTTACACCAAAAACTTCAAACAACTATTGTTTATGTAACACATGACCAAACAGAAGCAATGACAATGGGTACAAGAATTGTTGTTATGAAAGATGGATATATCCAACAAATAGATACACCACAAGCATTATATGAAAGACCATGTAACATGTTTGTTGCTGGATTTATTGGAAGTCCACAAATGAACTTTATTACAACAAAAGTTGAAAGACGAGGAGACGAAGTTCATTTAATGTTTGGAAGTGATGATATAAAATTACCTGAAGGAAAAGCTAAAAAATTAGAAGGTACTGATTATATCGGTAGAGATGTTATAATGGGAATAAGACCTGAAAATCTACATGATGAAGCTGTATTTTTAGATTCACTAACAGATAGTATTGTGGAATCCAAGGTAGAATTTGTAGAAATGTTAGGTTTTGAAACATTATTGTATTTAATGTTGGATGATATTGACTTTGTTGCCAGAGTTAATCCAAGAACACGTGCGAGAGCTGGAGATACATTAAAAATAGCTTTTGATACTAATAAAATTCATTTGTTTGACAGAGAAACTGAAAGAGTAATAATGAATTAGATCACTTGATTTTTTCTTAGGTTCTCATTGTTTAAAGTTTAAAAAAATATGATATTATTTTCTAGAGTATCATTAGAATAAAATAAATATTAATATAGAGTGTTTATATAAACACTCTAT
>JBDMZA010000318.1:0-4669 GCA_039770155.1 Clostridiales bacterium | reverse complement strand
TCAAAAAATAAACTAGTCAACTTTTTTTGAAAATTCGTTAAACCATCGATATTTTCAGAAAAAAATTGTCTTATGAAATTTTTGATTATGCCTAATTTAAGCAGATATTTTGACAACTTACAAATTTAGTACTATCATATAAATATAAAAATTTTAATTTAAATGGATATTGTTTTACAATCACAATCACGATATGTTAGAATAACATTGTATACAATATACTGCAAACAATCAAATGGGGGTACAATATGGCTAAAGTAATGAAAACAATGGATGGCAACACTGCTGCTGCTCACGTATCGTATGCTTTTACAGATGTTGCTGCTATATATCCTATAACACCATCATCAAATATGGCTGAGGCTGTTGATTTATGGAGCTCAGAAGGTAGAAAAAATATTTTTGGTCAAGAAGTTAAAGTTGCTGAAATGCAATCCGAAGCTGGTGCAGCCGGAGCAGTTCATGGTTCATTAGCAGCTGGTGCTTTAACCACTACTTTTACGGCATCACAAGGATTATTATTAATGATACCAAATATGTATAAAATTTCAGGTGAATTATTACCAGGAGTTTTTCATGTTAGTGCTCGTGCTGTTGCAGCCCACGCATTATCAATTTTTGGTGAGCATTCAGATGTTATGGCATGCAGACAAACAGGTTTTTCTGAATTAGCTTCATGTAATGTACAAGAAGTAATGGATTTAGGAGCTGTTGCTCATTTAGCAGCAATAAAAACAAGAGTTCCTTTTTTACATTTCTTTGATGGATTTAGAACATCACATGAGATTCAAAAAATCGAAATTCTAGATTACAATGATTTAAGTAAAATTGTTGATCATGAAGCAATAAAAGAATTTAGAAATAGAGCATTAAATCCAGAGCATCCTGTTACAAGAGGAACTGCACAGAATCCTGATATATTTTTCCAAGCACGTGAATCATCAAATAAGTTCTATGATAAAGTTCCAGATATTGTTGATTCATATATGAAAGAAATTAAAAAATTAACAGGTAGAGAATATAATTTATTTGATTATTATGGTGATCCTGAAGCAAAAAATATTATTATTGCCATGGGTTCAATTTGTGATACTATTGAAGAAACTATAGATCATTTAAATTCTAAAGGTGAAAAGGTCGGATTATTAAAAGTTCGTTTATATAGACCATTTTCAGTAAAACATTTTTTAAATGCTGTTCCAAAAACAGTAGCAAAAATTGCTGTACTTGAAAGAACTAAAGAACCTGGTTCTTTAGGAGAACCTTTATATGAAGATATTCGTACTGCATATTATGAAGAATCTTCAAGACCTACAGTTGTAGGTGGAAGATATGGTCTTGGATCAAAAGATACAACACCTGCACAAATAATTTCAGTTTATGAAAATTTAAAATCTGATACTCCAAAAAATCACTTTACAATAGGTATAACAGATGATGTTACTTTTACATCTCTTGATTTGGGTACTGAACCTGATATAGTTCCTGCTGGTACAGTAAGTTGTAAGTTCTGGGGATTAGGCTCAGATGGTACTGTAGGTGCTAATAAAAATTCAATTAAAATTATTGGTGATAATACTGATAAATTTGTTCAAGGTTATTTTTCATATGATTCAAAAAAATCGGGTGGTGTAACTATTTCTCATTTGAGATTTGGAGACAAACCTATAAAATCATCATATTTTATTAAACAAGCTAATTTTGTAGCTTGTCATAATCCTTCCTATATTGATAAATATGATATTGTATGTGATTTGAAGAAAAATGGAATATTTTTATTTAACTCAAATTGGGATGAAAAAGAATTTGAAAAGAATTTGCCAAATGATATTAAAGCATGTATAGCAAACAATAATATTAAAGTATATAATATTGATGCTTTTGATATTGCTGAAAAAATAGGTTTAGGAGGAAGAATTAATTTAATTATGCAATCTGCATTCTTTAAATTAACAAATATTATACCTATTAGTACTGCGGTAAAATACATGAAAGATGCTGCTTTTAAATCTTATGGTCATAAAGGTGACAATATAGTTAAAATGAATTATGAAGCAATAGATAGAGGAATAGAATCATTAAAAGAAATACAGATTCCTGAAAGTTGGAAAAATGCTAAATTAGAAGTAAAAGAAGATAATAGAAATATACCTGACTTTATCAAGAATGTAGTTGAGCCAATAAATAGATTAGAAGGTGATTTATTGCCTGTAAGTGCTTTTGAAGGTAGGGAAGATGGTACATTTGATATAGGTACTTCAGCATATGAAAAACGTTCAATTGCTGTTAATGTACCTGAATGGATTCCAGAAAATTGTATTCAATGTAATCAATGTTCTTATGTTTGTCCTCATGCTGTTATAAGACCTTATATTTTAAATGAAGAAGAATCTAAAAATTCTCCAGCAGAATTTAAAACTATTAAGGCAATGGGTAGAGAATTTCCTGATATGAAATTTAGAATTCAAATCAGCGTAATGGATTGTACTGGTTGTGGTAATTGTGCCCAAGTATGTCCTTCTAAAAATAAGGCATTAGAAATGAAACCTATTGCAAGTCAAATGTCACAAACATCTTTATGGGATCATGCTCAAACAATACCAAATAAAGCTGATATAACAAATACAAAAACAATTAAAGGCAGCCAATTCAAGCAACCTCTAGTTGAGTTTTCCGGTGCTTGTGCAGGTTGTGGAGAAACTCCATACGCTAAATTAGTTACACAATTATTTGGGGACAGAATGATGATTGCAAATGCTACTGGTTGTTCTTCAATTTGGGGAGCAAGTGCTCCAGCAACACCTTATACAGTTGATAAAAATGGTCATGGACCAGCTTGGGCTAATTCGTTATTTGAAGACAATGCCGAATATGGTTATGGTATGAATTTAGCAGTTAATCAAATTAGAAGTAAAATCAAAACTATTGTAGAAGAAGTTTTAAATTATGAAACTCCTGAAAGTGTTAAATTATCATTAACTGATTGGCTAGAAAACATAGATAATGGTGATAAAACTAGAACTGTATCTGAAAAATTAATAAGTGAACTTGCAAAATATAAAGCAACAGATGAAAAAATAAGTAAACTTGTAGAAGAAATTTTAGAAAATAAAGATTTCTTAGTTAAACGTTCACAATGGATTTTCGGTGGAGATGGATGGGCTTATGATATAGGTTTTGGTGGATTAGATCATGTTATAGCTTCAGGTGAAGATGTTAATATTTTAGTATTTGATACAGAAGTATATTCAAATACTGGTGGTCAATCATCGAAAGCAACACCAACTGGTGCAATTGCTCAATTTGCAGCAGCAGGAAAAGGTACTATGAAAAAAGACTTAGGTCTAATAGCAATGTCTTATGGAAATGTTTATGTTGCTCAAGTTGGTATGGGTGCTAATCAAAATCAATTTATTAAAGCTTTAATAGAAGCTGAATCTTATCCTGGACCATCAATTATTATTGCTTATGCTCCATGTATAAATCATGGATTAAAATTGGGTATGGGTTGTACACAATTAGAAACTAAAATGGCAGTTGAATCAGGTTATTGGCATCTATATAGATATAATCCAGTCTTAAAAGATTCTGGAAAAAATCCATTTATACTTGATTCCAAACCTCCAAAATCTTCATTTAAAGAATTTTTATTAAATGAAGTAAGATACTCTGCTTTGGCAAAATCTAATCCTGAAAGAGCAGATTTATTGTTTAGTAAAGCCGAAGAAGAATCTAAAGAAAGACTTAAGACATATGAAAATATGGCAAAATAATAAATAAATGTATATATAAAAGGTAGTTTAAAGACTGCCTTTTTTTATATATAAAATAATAAAAACAATAAATTAATTTTATTTTGAAATGAAATGAGGGGAGAATTTGTTTTGGAAATGGAAAAATAAATCAAATGAAAAGAATAAATTATTAATAGAAACAAGAAAGATAATATTAGAAAATATTATAAACGAAAAGAAAGCAACTGAAATTGTAAAAAATATGGTACTATTGGAAGAAGATTCTGTTACCCAGGATATTAATTTATATTTAAGAGAAAATAAATCATCAATATCTTCAATATTTACAATACATGATAATATAAAACATATTAAAGCAACAGTAGCAACATATGCAGAAGGAAATATTTCAGGATTATCTGCTGTTTTGTTATCATCTGGTATGAAAGGAAAAAGATTTGCTTATAGGGACTCTACAATAAAACTTTTACCTGTAACAAAACTTTCTGAAAATTTAGAAAATGAGGATGAAGCATATTTAGTATCAATGAAACGAAAAATATATGAATTATTGTGTAAAAATACAAATCAACCCTATTATAAAGTAGAAAATGACTGTGAAAATTCAATATTACTAAATGCAAATGAATCAAAACAATATGGATTAATTGATAATATTATATAAGCATACTATAAATCTATATTTTTTTATAAAATTAAGTTTCTATTAAAAAATCATATTGAAAGTTCATTACATTTAATTATTTTTTTGTCCAAAAAAATAATTAAATGTCTTTTTGTATTTGTTTTATATATAAAAAATCGAAATATAGTATTTTGTATATACTTTTATTATTTTTTCTTTAAAATAACATTTCATTTTATTACATAAATAAACAATTTACAACTTTTATATAAAATATATTTGCAATTTA